>NZ_JBYVJU010000024.1:0-30327 GCF_058147085.1 Parendozoicomonas sp. 209JJ7-1
GGATAAAACTCACTACGAGAAAATCATACGGTTTCAGAACCTACAGATGTGCGGAAATCGCTTTATATCACGCACTTGGGAAACTGCCTGAACCAGAAATGACCCACAGATTTTGCTGACGAGGCTTATTTTTAACATGGCTGAAGTCCTTGTGTTGCTCGTATCAGTATTGGCAGGGATCGCCTGATGGAACGGTGAAAGAATCCTGATCAATCAGGCTGGCCAGCATGCTCTGGAGTTTGTATTTCGCATCAACACGATCAAGTGTGTTGAAGTATGCTGAGTCCGTCCATGATCCTCCGCTGGACTTCGCGAAGTGCCGCTGGCAAAGCTTCGCTTGTACCATTTTTTGTAAAATAGTATTAGCTTCATTTGTATCAGGTGTTTCGGTGGCGGAAACTATGGTTATCAGGGTGCCGTAAATCGCGCCCGCGGAGAGTGCTGCTGTTTTCACCTGGACAGGCAGGTTACTCATGATGATGTTTGTTTCGTAGTCATCACGTATGCCATTTGCATTGGCATCAACCCCTATCAGGGTTTTCATCTCTTCAGAGTTTTCATCGTAATCGGGTAATTGGAAGCCTATGGCTGGATGGGTAAACTCAAACCATCGTTTTGTGTTTGCCAGTGCGTTTGTGTTTCTGGGAATATTCATTTTTCTCGAGATGTAGTATTTCCCTTCATGGGAAACCACTGCGCCAAGGAAATAGAATCTGTAGGGCTGTAAGGGGGGATGCCTGTTATATCGAATCTTTCTCCAGACTATTCGGCTTTGGTCAGGGAGAATCCCCTTTTTGGGAAGGATGCTGATATAAAGGTCGTTGCCATGAGCAACAACAGTGCCGCGCCTGTATTTTTCATCAGGTGACCAGAGTTGAATGTCCTGGAAATCAACAGCAACGGCATACTCACAAAATAATGCTAACAGGATGAAAGGAACGTGAAGATATTTTCTCAGGGCCATATGCAAATCCTTTTGCATGTATCAATAGTAATACCGCCGTTTTAATTGCCACTAAATTGATCATCTAAACAACATAGACCAGTTGGAAAGAAAAACAAAAACAAAAAACAAAAAAAGGACACCCATTGATTAGTCCCATCCAAAACCCCCCTCATTTATCGAGAAAACAAACACTGGCTCGCCCCCAAACCATGCAACCAACGCTTACCCACTTTTTCGGCATAAGCCTGTAATTTCTCTTTTCTACCAATTCCCCGCACGAAACGGTTTCCATGGGGCTGCATGGTCTTCAGCCATTCTTTCGGGTTTATGCCCAGCCGGTTAAGAATGGGTGGAAGCTGAGATGCAATAGCTCCCCGTTTGTCGTCCCGCACAGCTCGACCTGTCCAGTCCACTAACGCAAAATAATCTGCCAGGGCAAAAGGAATGGAGCCTTCAGTGTCTTGTTTATCCTTTCTCATGGGTTTCAGCCACTTCTGCTGCATACCCGCTTGCTTCCATTGCTCGATACGCTCCTGAATAGAAGTAAAATCCGATGTCTCCGGCAAGCTGGCGATCCCTGCCCGCACGGGATTTAAATCCACATAAGCCATACACGACAACACTGCCGTATCATCCAGCAGAGCCTGGCTTTTGAAACGACCTTCCCAGAACCGCCCTTTGCATTGATCTTCTTCATTAGCCTTGCGGGCAAGATGCTCATTTAAACAACGCATGAACCAGCTGATATCCAAAAGACGCTGCCGATAGACATCGGCAAACGCCATTACTCGTTTTTGTTCTGCCTCCCCCATCAGGTTGCCCGCTAAAAACCTCTGCACCAGAAGCGGGCCATCAAAAATCTGCGTCCAACGCCGCAGAACGTCCCGGTCACTCCAGCTTTCACCCGCATCAGCATCCACATGCAAAACCACATGGTAATGATTGGACATCACGGCATAGGCACAAACCTCAACCGCAAAAATAGAAGCCAGCTCCTGCAACCGATCAACCACCCACGGTTTGCGGTGCTCGTAGTTTTTGCCTGTCAGGTGATCCTCTCCACACAAAAACGCCCGCCGAACACAACGTGCCATACAGTGGTAGTAGGGCGTGCTGTCCAGGTCGATCAGGGTTTTGCGTGGACTGGTCATGGTTTCTCCTGCTTAAAATGGGCGAGGGAGAAAAAGTAGACCAACGGCTGAAGCTGTCCAGTCATTGGGTGTCCTTTATTTTTCTTATTTTTGCTTTATTTTTGGTGGTGTCCTTTATTTTTTTTATTTTTTTAACCCACAGATTTTGCTGACGAGGCATTTTTTTTATTGGGTACTTTGTATTATCAGGGGGACCGGCTGAACAGAGGCCTCCATCAACAGCAGTATCAGAAGTTACTGTCTCTCAGAAGTATCGGTTGATAATAGGGGGCAGGTACATTTAACTAAAACAAAACCTCATGTTGTTTCAGGATATTCTCCTGAAAACTTTCAGGAATCCCATGCCAGGCCAGTGCCTGTACAATAATGGGAATGTTGGAATCCCGTAAAGCTTCCAGAAATTCAGCCAGCTGGTTAAACCCTTCATGATGGTCCTGATGTTCCGGGAACCGGACCGCGAGATCAAGGTCGCTGGTATCATGGTTAGTGCCTTTTACCCGGCTGCCATAAGCCCAGATTTCTGTGCCTTCCGGAAAAACCTGCTCCGCAATGGCACAAATAGCACGCCGGTCTTTTTCTCGCAGGTCAATCATTATCATTACCGTGAGTCTTGATGCTGTTTTCCAGGCTGCTGGCATCTTTAATAAAGGAAGGGATAAGCTTCAGGGTTTTTTCGGCGAATTTTTTCCCGTAGTCATGGGCTGCGTTATTGCGGTTATCCCGGTATTCCAGCCAGCGTTCCGTCTGCTCCAGGGAGAGAAGGTCGTGCTGCGCCCCCTGACGGAATACATCTTTGAATACCAGCCTGTCTATGGCTTTTGGACTGTGTGAAAAGTCCTTCAGGCACTTACGGAGCATTTTTCCGGCCTGCTCCAGAATAATCTCGAATTCCTTTACACAGGCTGAACGGTACATATCGTACTCAATACTGCCAGGTTCGCTGGCCAGGAGCATGGTGTGGGCTTTCTCAAGGGTGGCGATGCAGCGGGAAAGAAAGGTGGTGTCCAGAGATGTGTTGGTCATGGTGTGTAGTCTGTTTCCATGCAGGCTTGCCAGATTTTACAGAAATAAAAGGTACATTTGGTACACTTAACTGATTTCTTTCTCCAAAGCAATATTCTCCGAAGCAATAACAACGATCCCTTTCAGAAATCCGCCTTACCTGCCCTCTTTTATCCGGCATTTGCGGCCCGCGATAAGATTGTGAACAGGCTTAGTGGTGAAACTGACAATAGATTCTATATTCACCCATGCGAACAATGGCTCGTTTTCATGATGCAGGCTTTTTTGTCCATTCAAATTTTTATTCATTCAAAGAGGTATCCAGACATGCGCCCAAGACTCACGACACTGGCCGCTTTCACATATCTGGGCATTGCGCTGTTCACAGGGCAGGCCACAGCGTTTCAGTATGAAATCTCCCATGTACCCGCAGGCTACGAAGAGTTTGAGCTGGACGCTATGAACTGCAACGGCAGCGGCCTTCCCTGCGCGCACGACAGTGATTGCTGCGATAACCTGAGATGCAAAAGAGATTCCGGAGGAATGGATGATTTCTATTGCGGATAATGCGGTTAAAAGGGAGATTGACTGAGAAAGAGAAAGAAAAAAGAATTGAAGTTCAAAGTTCGTATGAGTTCTCTTCATCCAGATGACATTGAACCAGATGACATTGAAAAGGTATAGGTATTATGAAAGCACGATCATTCCTTTACCCCCTTGCAGGAACAGTTCTGTCTTGCATGGCGTCCGCTTCTGACAGTTGCTTCTGGTGCCAGAATAACACGGTGAACTATTACTGCTGTAGCTCGCCGGGCTGGAACAAGGATTTATGGGTTCAGTGTCGAAGTGGCAGTTCAGAAGACGGAGCCTCGAACACATGCGAAGCCGTGGGCGCAGCTGAATCTGATCAGTGTGGTTCGAATTATGACAGAGCCAATTATTACGGCCAGGACTATTGCAGAAACCCTGTATCATCCTGCATGCACCCGCACGACAGATGCTAACGATAATGCTGGCTGACTTCTCTGGTTAAAATGGGGTCAGGTACATTTTTTCTATGGAAAATGTATCGCATCTGGCTCTATTCAGGGAGTTTGCCATGAGGATGATGAAACTGATTCTCTGCCTTTCAGCAACTTTACTTTTTTTCTCTTCACCGATAATTGCGGGTCTCCCGCAATCTATTGACGCTATAGAAAAGCTTTTATTGGAAGGGAAAAGAGTGGCCATCCTGGTTATAGATATGGAAGTGGGACAAATCGATAACCTTAGAGGGGATTGGGGGAGGCCCATGCTTGACGCTCAAGAGCTGCTCCTGAGTCACTTTGCTGATAAAAAAGACGTTCTGTATGTTGATATTAGTTTTAACTTTGGTGAAAAGTCAGCCAACCCCTACCATGAGACTCTTCCTGAACTGTTGGTTCAACTTAAAAAAAATGTCTTTTACAGGTGCTTTTTGAAAGTGCGAGGTGACGCCTTCAAGGAACCTTCTGTTGTGAAAAACTATGAAAACCTGAAGGAACTCATTCACGGAAAACTGTCAACATATTTGAGAGAAAATAATGTAACCGATGTTTTTATGACTGGCTGTTATGACGAATTGTGTGTGAAAAACACCTGCAAAGGGGCTCTTCAGGAAAACTTCAGGGTCCATGTAGACCGTGATCTCAATGTCCCCTTCAGGCCACCTTCTCCCACAACAGAGGATATTGCCAAAGAAAGAAGGGCAGCAGTGAGGTCAGCAGATTTTGGCTGGAGAATGTTAAAAGAGAGATTCCCGGAGCTTGATATCATCTCTTCAACGAGGCAGGAAGATACTTGCTCATAGCGTATTGCGAGAATCTCCCATGGTTACAACTCATCCACTGACCATCGACGTATAATGCAAAATATATAACATGTCCCTTTTCTAAATGTACCTGGCTCTATTTGGCTGGTTTTCACAGGCAGATCGACGGTGACGGAATATCGTCTATCTTGAGAAGTCCATTTCTTATGTTGTGATTCGGTTATGAGAACGTCTGTCCCCTTCTTCTGTTTACTTATCTCCCTGTGTGGTTTTTCCCTGGCTCAGGAAGATAATGACGTCCCTGAATACCTCAGCGGAGTCGATAAGTATTGTATGGAAAGATGCCTGCCAGGATGTATGAATCTGGGGGAGGTGTGTATTCTTTTGTGCAAGGAGCAATGCTCCCACAAGTCTTTGGAGGGTCTGGAGGGTTTAGAAAGTATTCGGCCAGAGACGTCTAATCCTTTTAAGAGCGTTGTTAAGAGCGACTGCGATCAGCAGGATCGAATAGACAGGTGCAGAAACGAACTGTGCGGTGGCCAGGACAATACCTCGATATGCCGGAAAATGTGCTGCATATCGGCCTATACAAGTTTTATGGGAAAGAAGTGCTGCGCCCATTAACGTCAGAAAAAACCGGGGAAAAGCCGCACCTTCAGGGCTGCGTGCCTGGCTTTTGTTAACAAACGGGTTATCTGGGCTGACTGCTCTGCAATCTTTACTGTCGCCCATGGTCATTATATCCAGGTTAATTTCATAAATGAGACAGGATGTAATTATGGCCGCGCCTTATCAAAGAACCGGAGCACCCCAGCGGGCGAATGAAGCTGCAGCTTTTCCTGCAGCAGTTCCTGCAAACGTGCAAAGACAAAATCCGCAACCGACTGTCGGATTAACTGGCCAGAGGCGAACAGTGGCCCCGTTTCATACAGATAGAACAGCTCTTTCAGTCAAATTGCCCTCTTCCAAAGGGGTACCAGCAACTACTGTTGGTGCTCCTCTGGCCTTCAATGTAGAAGCTCTGCAGATCGGTACTGATACTTCCATTATTCGAGGGAAAGGTCAGGAAATTCTTACTGGTTTGAAAGTCATGTTGAATAAAGAAGTGGGAAAGAGTTTCAACCTGTGCTGGCTGTATTCCCTGTTATGTGAAGAGCCGGCGTGTATTCCTGTATTTCTGATGTACACCTGCAGCAACTATCAGAAAGACCCACTGAGCGGGCTGATGAAATATCTGGCCTGGGCGTATCAAGATCTGGACGAAGTCTACAGGGCATCATTTCTCCTGGACTGTCTGATTGAGCAAACGAAAAATGCCACCGATAGTGAACTGCAGAAATTTCATACAAAGCTGGTGCAGCTAAAAACAAGGGTGAACCTTGCCCCATCGCCGGAACAGATTGAACCTGAATATCACCTCTTAACAAATAAGCAGATATTTACAGGCTGTGTTGAAGTAGCCAGAAAGCTGGAGGCTATGTCAGAGCCTGTAACTGGAGAATTTAAAACGGACCCTGAACAACTTATTACCGGTTTACATGCACTTCTTGTGGAATCTTTTGGGGAAGACCTGCCCCAGGTTAAGAGTGGACAGGATATGTTTCAGCAGGCTGGATTGCCCAGGGATTTAAAAAGCTATAACCAGAAATTAACGATTAACCGGCTGCTATTAACCCCAGAGGAGTTTTTTCTGACCAGAGAAACAGCAGTATTAGCCATGTTTCTATTGAAAAGAATGACACCGGAAAAACTGCCCGGGCTGGAAATAAAAGATGAAACTGAAGCTCGTGCTCATTTCAGGAGATTCATTGTAAATTATATATATAACCCAGCGCGTACAGATACAGGAACAAAACAGGAAACAAAAGCCAATAACAACCTGCGTATGGCGATAGCAGGACCTGCCCTGGAATTAGAACAGGAAAATATTCTAGACCCGATTGTTGCAGTACCCGTTGTATCCGGGCAGGCTGTTCCCGTCCGACAGGCTTCCCGGAAACAGACAAAAGATATGAGACCTCAGGAAAAAGCCAGGAAAGCACTGGGGCAATGTATGGCAAATCCTGATTTCCTGCGCCCTTTTGGTAACGAAACAGCCCTGCGTAATTTGAAATACCAGCTTTTGGCTGCGCAGTTTGTTAATTTTGAAGATGTGGCAGATATTCCGAGTGTCTATCAATCACCAAGCGAAAATCGAGAGAAGCTGTTCAATCTTCTTGTTTCCATTCAATTCGATGTAATGCAATGGGAAAAACTTCTGGAATGTATGCGTAAGGGAGCAGAATATACCGGAGGTCTTATTGGAAGTAATATTTATCAATCGGTTGCTATGCTGCAAGAAGCCTACAAACACCCATAACTTTATCAGTGAATCTTCATTCCTCGCAGCTTGCTGCGAGGTGGTTTATTCTTTTTCAGAGGCGGCTGAAGCAATGAGGCTGACCTTTTAAGGATTACCGGCAGAACACTGGCCATGTTCAGTTTTTCTGCAGCACGTCATTGACAAACACATGACGTGCAACCTGACCAGTTCCAGACTATAACTGCAGAACCCTCTTTTCATAGCATGTTTTCATAGCAGTTTTTTCATCGCAGGGTTTCCAAATGAAGAAAGCATATCTGCCCGTGTCCATAGCCCGGTCAAGAATAGCCCGGTTAAAAATATGGCTATTCTCTATTGTGTCTGCCCTTGCCTGCCTGCTTATCAGTCATACGTCACTGGGTTACTCTACATGCAACGAGTCATCCCCCCGGAAAGGTACATTCAATGGGTGTCAGGACTGCTACGCCTGTGCGGATAAAGACAAGCTTTGTAGTGACTGCTGGAATCTCACCAGGGCGAAAGTGCCAAAATATAAGTGGATATTCTCTTGTGAAGGATGTGAAGCCCTGCAGTTCTGCAATAACAGCAGCTCCGCCTCCTCTGAAACCGCCTGCATGACATGTGGCAATAATACAGGATGTACAGACTGTACACAGGAAACCTGCAATCAGTGTATGTGTACGAACGGTCTTATTCCCCTCAGGTATAGCGGAGGTAATGCCCCGGTTAGAAGCAATGTATATATCCCAAGCCACAAAAGATTCCATCAACTGTGTATATCAAAGGATGTAAGCCATTTATGCTCGTATTCTGACTGCAAATCAGAAAGACAGTTTTGTGTCAATCCTGACAATCCGATCGGCGCGGGTACCCAGTGGGCCGCTATTTTCGCGTGGGGAAATCGCTGCTTCTCTTTTACCGTCAACAAGGGGGCTAAAAGTATTTATATGGGGGTGCTAAACGGTTCTGAAGGGACAAGTGAAGTGGGTGAGTTTAACCTTTCTTACCCTTTTGCTGAAGAGCAGTACCTTTATCCCAACGCCCTGAAATATCAATCTGGCCCAGTGACGACGGTGGCTTCCTGGGGTAATGAGGATGATGCATGCAAAGTGCCCCACTCAAATCATTCTGCCGAGGACACCTCTGTTTTGGACTCTCTAAGGGTAACTGTGGATAAAAGCGGAGAACTCTGAGGGAATATCACCAAACACCTGACGTGCAATCTAATTCATCCCGGACTATAACTGCAGCACTCTTTTTTCATAGCAGTTTTTTTCATAGCAGGGTTCCCAATGAAGAAAACATATCTGCCCGTGGTCATAGTCCGGTCAAGAATAGCCCGGTTAAGAATAGCCCGATCAAGAATCTGGCTATTCTCCATTATGTCTGCCCTTACCTGCCTGCTCATCACTCAGGCATCACAGGGTAATCCTAAATGCGGTGATTCCTCTCCCCAGAAAGGTACATTCAATGAGTGTCAGGACTGCTACTCCTGTACGGATAAAAACAAGCTTTGTAGTGACTGCTGGAATCTCACCAGGGCGAAAGCGCCAAAAGATCATTGGATAAACTCATGCAAAGGATGTGAAACCCTGCAGTTCTGCAATAACAGCAGCCCCGCCTCATATGAAATCGCCTGCCTGACATGTGGCAATAATACAGGATGTACAAACTGTTCACAGGGAACCTGTAGTCAGTGTATGTGTACCAATGGCCTTATTCCCCTCAGGTTTAGTGCAAATGGAGCCCCGGTTTACAGCCATGTATATATCCCAACTAAGAGAGGATCCCATAGTCTGTGCGTATCAGAGGTTATAAGCAGTATTAACCGCGGTGACTACAAACCAGAAAGACAGTTTTGTGTAAATCCCGATGATCCGGTCGCAGCGGGTACCGAATGGGCAGCTATTTTCGCGTGGGGAAATCGCTGCTTCTCTTTTACCGTCAACAAGGGGGCGAAAAGTATTCATATGGGGGTGATCAACGGTTCTGAAGCGACCAGTGAGGTGGGTGAGATGAACCTTTCTTTCCCTCTTGCTGAAGAGCAGTACCGCTACCCCAACGCCCTGAAGTATCAATCTGGCCCAGTGACGACGGTGGCTACCGGGTATGGAGGGAATGACGCATGCACACTGCCAAGCTCACCCCATTCCAGCGAGGACACCCCTGTTCTGGACTCTCCAGGGGCAACTGTGGATTAAAACGGAGAACTCTGAGGGAATATCACCAAACACCTGACGTGCAATCTAATTTTCATAGCAGGGTTTCCAATGAAGAAAACATATCTGCCCGTGGCCATAGCCCGGTTAAGAATAGCCCGGTCAAGAATCTGGCTATTCTCCATTATGTCTGCCCTTACCTGTCTGCTCATCACTCAGACATCACAGGGTAATCCTAAATGCGGTGAGTCCTCTCCCCAGAAGGGTACATTCAGTAGTTGTCAGGACTGCTACTACTGTGCGGATAAAAACAAGCTTTGTGGTGACTGCTGGAACCTTACCAAAGAGCAGGCGTCAAAAGATAAGTGGATATTCTCATGTAAAGGATGTGAAACCCTGCAATTCTGCAATAACAGCAGCCCCACCTCACCTGAAACCGCCTGCCTGACATGTAGCAATAATACAGGATGTACAGAGTGTTCAAAGGGAGCCTGTAGTCAGTGTATGTGTACCAACGGCCTTATTCCCCTCAGATATAGCGAAGGTAGCGCCCCGGTTAGAAGCAATGTATATATCCCAACTCAGAGAGGATCCCATGATCTGTGCATATCAGGAGACATACGCAATGACTGCCCGTCGAACATTTGCATTGCAGGTTGTCCTCCTCCATATGACTGCAAACCAGAAAGACTGTTTTGTGTAAATCCCGATGATCCGGTCGCAGTGGGTACCGCATGGGCCGCTATTTTCGCATGGGGGAATCGCTGCTTCTCTTTTACCGTCAACAAGGGGGCGAAAAGTATTCATATGGGGGTAATCAACGGTTCTGAAGCGACCAGTGAGGTGGGTGAGTTAAACCTTTCTTTCCCTCTTGCTGAAGAGCAGTACCGCTATCCTAACGCGCTGAAATATCAATCCGGCCCAGTCACGACGGCGGCTTGGATATTTGGGGGGAATGACGCATGCACATTGCCAAGCTCATTCTCTTCCAGCGAGGACACCCCTGTTCTGGACTCTTCAGATAACTGAGGGTAACGCAAAATGGGGGCAGGTAATTTTTAAAATATGCCTGCCCCATTTTGTTCGGTTTGTTTTTTTGTTTTCAGTTGGTATTCAGTTTATCGCAGGCCGTATATTTGTCCATATTACCCCACGAAGATCCCCCGCCTACAGCTATCCCTCCCATATCCGCAGAACCTACACTGGCCTTTGTATCTATGCTATACAAATCAGCGTGTGAGTAAAGCACGACTGCAAAATAATACATGGCAAATCTCAGATCTTTGTTGTCTTTTTTGTTGTGAATTGTGCCGCATATAGACGGCAGATCAATGGCCCCGGAGCCATGAGTTCCACCAACAGTCATGCCGACGGTTCCGCTTGCATATTGTAAAATCCCCCCGCTTCCGGGCCAGATAGAGCAGCCCCATGCTCCACCAATAAGAGCAGCACCGCCACAGGAGAAACTGGCACCGACCCAGCCATTAGAATCGTAAAAGCCACCTGCGGGTTGACCACCTACAGAAAGAAAAACGGGTGTGCTGCCGCCAGACACCGAAATAGTGTCCCGGTCCTGATCCTGATCCTGATTGGGATTGAGGTTGCGGTCAGGCATATAGGTAAAGGGTCTGGTATGCCACCAGGTTTTGTTTTCCCCTGTTGTCCTCAGATGAATCTGATACTGCCGCCCCTCCTGCAGCTGCACCTTGTATGTAACTGGCCGGGGGTCTATGGCGGTGTTGGTCGCCAGGAATACTGCATCTTCAACAGCTTCAGTGTTGCTGGATGGAGAATGGGAAAGGGAGGGGAAAGAGGGTGTTTCTACAATCCTGAACTGGTGGAGATTCTGAACAGTCCCCAGGCTGGTTTTCAGGGGTAGATCAACGGTGACGGAAACCTCGCCTGACCAGGCTCTGAGGGCAACAAGCCCACACACAGCCATAAGACATACACGCATATACGACACCTATAATATAGGTTGGAGTTCACAATTATAGATAACAAGCAAGTCCACGTTCTACGAACGTGATTCGTTCAGTTAAAATAGACGCAGATAGACTCTTAATAAATGCGGTAAGCACAAAAATAAGCCCCGGAATCCGAGGCTTATTTCGATCTGAATTGACTTGAGTCTATCTGAATCAAGCCTTTTGAGTTGGTGGAGGCGGGGGGATTTGAACCCCCGTCCTAATATCCGTAACGCTTTGAATATCTCACCCTTTTAGCCCTTCTACTGTATCCATGAGCCTTATGTGAGGCTTTATGAAAATATGTCAGGTTCTATGACCCTTGTTTGCCTGAACCACGGCGGGAATTGAACCCGTACTCTGCCCTAAATAGCCCATTTTTCGCGATGCAGGGTTAGGCAGACGCTGACGTTTTCATGCGGATTAATGTTATATAAATTAGTTGGTTAGCTCTGTCAGGCTTGAGAGTAAAAGTCCGTGTCCTTCTGCCTCAGTCTGTTACTCAAAGGCACTTTTCTGCCACCTTTTTGGATGTCAGGTCATACCCCTACCTCATGGTCTGGTAGAGTTGGGACTTCATGAAGTATTCCTCTCTCTACCAACACTTTCCTCCCCACCTCAACACTCTTCCCCTGTGCCGTTATGGTGCTTCCATTTCGTAATGTAATCGTACTGGTGCCATTGCTGTTATGGCTGGTCACGGTGCCAATAATCCGTGCCGGTCTTGGCAATAATTCCGTGAAATTCTTCCAGATATTGACGCTGGACATCATGACCTCCCTGCTAGGGTTAAAAGGCATCCATGGTAATTACATGAATTCTTGTGAAAGGGACATTGCCGGCATCTCAGCCGGCATTTTTTATTCCTTCTGGTAATGGCGCTCCAATTGGATAGTCTGCACAACTCTCCCCGAGCCACTGCCAGCTGACCGAATGCTGGTGGACAGGCAAACAGCTATCCAAGGCCCGGCAACTTCCATTACCTCCACCAGCCGATTCGGCATCACCAGTCCTGGTGGTTGCCCCTTGGCGGTGAGCGGTATATCCATGGTGACGATGGATTGCTGCCCACCTTCACAGAGTAAATTCCGGCCTCGCTCTTTATTCACATCCACTTCCGTCAGCCAGTCCTCGACGATATCCGGTGCCGGGTTATCTCCTGCAGAGCCGGTGCGTTTCACCTCAACAGCCACACCTGTATAAGTGCCCGATACATACACAGCGTTGTACTCCGGCTCCGGCCTCCACTCCACGCTCATGGTCAGCACCATGCTTTCAGGAATGGCATGGTCGATAGGCGTTGTGTCTTCCAGCCAGTTCCATGGACTTATACGATAACGAGGCTTCAGAACCAGGGTGTCGGTATCAGGCTCCGGCAGCAAAATAGCTCCCGCTGTTGTCGCTACTCTGGCCACCACCTGAATAGGGGTCTCATCCACATAGGAGAAGGTGCCGCCCGGGAGAATCCAGTCCGGTGTATTCCATGACTCGGTGCTATCCCATGTCAGGGTAAAGCCGGTGTTGGTGAGTTCAGCCTGCGCTGCCTGTTTGGCTGAGATATTGTTCGCTTCAGTCTTGCTGCGCCGGGGAGCATAAGGTGCGCCGAGCAGCTTGGTACGACTCTCACCAGTGATGGTGTAACGCTCATTATTGAAAGAGCGCTCGGTGTCATAACGGTCAACTAGGAAGACCCAGCCCCAGCCATTGATAGTGACTTTTATATCCTTGGTGCCGTTGGCATCAGGAGCCAGCAGGTTGAGGGTCGATTTGTCTGCAACACTGGCAGACAGCTTCCATGTATACGAATCCGCATCCAGCTCGATGCCAATATCAAACAGCTCGATAGGTTCGTTATCAGGCAGGCGCACAACATTGATGGTGTTCATAAGCAGATAACTCTCCATGTCATCCGGAGTGGGTGGCTCCAAAGGCAGTGGTTCAACCTTGCTGCCATAGACCACCAGCTTTCTTTTATCCTTGATGCGCTCATAACGGCCTTCGCCCCAAGGCAAAGCCGAGCGTAAGTCCATCTTCCGAGACTGCCCCCATGGAAAACCAGGAGCCGCATCCTTGGGTTGCACTGGGTGCAGAGCAATACGGCCATCAAACCGAAACCACAGCTCTGGCACCTTATCCGGCACATACACACCACTTTGCTGCTCCCTTGAAGAGAAGCTGAAAGCCAGCCCCGTTGGGGGATCAGCCCAGAGCGGTGGGTTGCGGTGATCGTTAATGCGCCATTCCGGCCCGGTGGTATCCACACGAAACCATGGCCCGGCATAGGCTTGGTCTTTGGCCGGGGGTTGGCCCCACAGGGCCGCTGTGTTGCGTTCGCCGGGAAGGGAGGCCTTACGCCAAAAGGCTGGAATGGGAGCCGGGTCAATGGCCCGGGTACTGCCCCAAGGGCTGGTGGTGGTTGCCTGCTCCATGGTTGGAGTACTCCAGCTGCTGGCCGTCCGGTCATCCTTCACCGGCACACTGTCCCAGACCAGATCCTGGTTAAGATCTGGCACAAGATCAGCCTGCTGAAAGAGTCCCTGGTTATCTGCATCCCGGGGTTGCCCGTCCTGCCACAAGGTACCAGTTTCGACAGAATGCGCTTTGCCTCGCTCCCAGCTGCTGGATGCTTGCATGGTCAGTGCTGGAGGAACGGGATAATCAATGTCTTGGCTGGTGGTGAAAAACAACTCCAGTGCAGCCGCACCCTTCGGTGGGGTGTAGGCCCGCCCGGTGAAGGTAAAGATCAGGGCATCGCCCACTGGCAGGGTATACGTCATGGCTCAACCGAACAGCAGATACAGAATCAGGCTAACGACATAGCCTGTCATCAGCCCACGCTGAAAACCGTTGTTCCACACCTCCTGTTGCATGCTCTGCTGTGGCATTGTTATCAATCCTTGGTTTTCGATTCTTGTTTAGGGAGTGGCTGCACAGGCCCGTGGCAGATAGGCCGGTAATACTGTCTGGCCCGGAAGGTGGCGGTGCCGCTGGTGCCGGTGTTACTGCTGCCGTTATCGACCCACCAGTTCGGCTCATCGTTGCCGGAGATTCCCGCAGTGATGCACACATAAACGAAGCCTTTGTACTTATCCGGGTCTGCCGGATGCACCACCGCATCTTTTGCGTAGCTGGTGTTGGGTTTCCATGTTTCCCCATAGTCATCCAGCGCAATCACCAGCACAGGCTCACCGAAGTAACCTACATCCATACTGAAGGCACCATCGTTAGCTTGGCTGGTGCCACTAGCCAGCACGATGCGCTTCTGGCCCTCGTTGGGAATATCCTGTTTCAGGTAAGAAACCGCCAGCAGCTCCCGGGCAGCTGGGAAGCCGCTGACTTCTACGGTGCCTGCGACGTAACGCAGGATGTCATCACCGGAAGGAACATCGAGCACCACATTACTGCCGGACGGTGGCGAGTTGGCTGATGGCCCGGCCAGTACAATCGCTCCACCATCTGGCGTATAGAAAGTGGCCATACCCTCTCCCTTATGATGTTGGTTGAATGACGGGAGCCGGTTTGACTGGCCCGGTCACAATCGGTGGACGAATCTTTCTGGCTTCAAAAGTCGCCGTTCCACTGATGAGCTGGTCTGTCGGCCATGACAGTGCAGGCAGAGGGTCTGCCGTTGTCCCTGCCTGAATACAGATATAGCGGTATCCATTGCCTGCTTCAGGGTGAACAATGTCGTCCAACACATAGGCGGTGGCTGGTTTCAAAGGTTTCCCAACATCGTCATAAGCCAGCACCAAGACCGGCACGCTGTATGGGCGTGTGCTGATATCAAAAGTGCCATCATTTTCGTCACTCAGTGCTCCACCAATCAGGCCGTGATAGATGCCATGAAAGACCCTCACACTTCGTTGTTCCGGCTGGCCGTCTACAGTGGTCACGCCTTTGACTTTGGTAATACTGGAATAGTCGTAGGTGACATTTTTCAGGGTTGGGATATTACCGTCCTGCTTATCCCAGACAGTGTCATTGAGGTTGGGATAGCTGCTGGCCAGTAAAATATCTGTAGCGGGAATCACGGTGTAAGCCGCATTATCAATAACCGCTTGTGTGGCACCACAGGTTACATACACATCAACAATCGTCATGCCTCCAAACCCGTTCAGCGTTCCACCACCAGAGATCACGCTTCGTTCAAAACGCCTGTAACCTGTGCCACTAGACCAGGATATGGTTGCAGTGTTCTTGAAGTGCAGCCGGACATCGTAAAAGCGCATTTCCAAATTGCCGTAGGCCAGATCGTTAAAACCGCTGTCGATCTCCATGAGGATATTGCTGACATAAAAGCGCTTGGCGTAACGGGCAATGTTGCCCACAAAACTAACGTTGGAGACTCGGTGCCCAGCTCCGTCCAGATAGATGGCCATGTTATTAAAGATCTGTGGAATGGCCGCCATTCCGTCCATATCAATATCATTGGTGAGCCGGTAGTACTTATAGTTCCCATTGTTCACGGCAAAGACGTTAAAGAAGTCCTGTGGCGTAACAATTAAGAACGGGTCTGCTTGGGAGCCACTTCCTGTTGCAAATGCCATCAGTCTGCATCTCCTCTCACCTGCAAGGTGAACTTGTCATCCTGTCGAGTCCCTTGCCCGGCCAGTGTTGTCCGTACCAGCCAGAGCGGAGCCAGTGCCCCTTCGGTATCAAACCGCAGTACATTGCCGCTGACCCAGCCTGATCCCCAGCCGTCCTTATCAATTGTCCAGTAAGGGGTGTTGGTTTCCGGATTCACCGGAGCCGCATTGGAGGACACCGAGCCTGCCCCGATAATCCCCAGCTTCTCCTCCACAATCTGGAAAGCCGTGGTGCTGGTAAACACCAGTGCCCACTTGCCCTCGATAGCGCCCTTGTTGTTGATGGCGATGGGATAGTTCACCAGATTGTATTGCGCTGTGGTGGCAGCTCCCTGTCCAACGGGTGACCAGTTGGGTAAGCTGCTGCTCCATGTGCGCTGGGTGAATATGTGTTTGGTGCGAGCCTGCAGGTCGCCATACACCACCGCCGAGCTCACGGTTGTGTCCACCGGGAAGTCCCACGCCAGAGGCGCAATAATCGACAGGTCACCATTGATCTGCACATCGCTGACCACACTCATCTGTTCAATCCGGTCGAGCACTTTCAGAGGCGGTACAAGTGCGGTGTCGCTGGCATCATTGAGCACCAGGGGGTCGGCAAAAAGAATACTGCCCGCATCACGGTTGATAGTGATTTGATCCGGTTTGATGGGTGTATCGTTGCTGTCCACCACAGCGATACTCACCTGATGATCCCGGGGAAGGTTCACGATCTGCCCGGCTGTCGGTGTGCCTATATCGGTCGAGGCGGTATGGCCGAGCACCACCACATCTCCTTCCCGGTAAATGGGCACACGGCCATCGGCTGGCAGGCGCACTGGGTCGAGGCCAATCAGTCGAGAGTCCATGGGAATACTTGTGAGGACAATGGTGTTGTAGGTCACCGTCTGAGGCATCACGAAAATGGGGTCTCCATTGGTGTCCTCAAAGGAGATGTCGCACCAACCATTCTGGCTGCTGACCTTGCCGTCCATCTCATCACTGGAGATGTTGCCGTTAAAGTCAGCCTGCGCTGAGATGCGCTCGCCAGTATCCGCCCGGTTGGCCCACACCTGAAGAGATCCTGGTCGAAGGGGAGCACCGGGTGCCCGAAAGGCTATTTTATCAATCTCCATACCAGCCCGGGTGGTGGCCATGGCATCGATAACCAGAGTGCCATTGGCTCCATCCGGGTAAGAGGTAAATGTTGCCAGTCCTCCGGTGTAATCAATGGTGCCCACCGCTGTTCCCGCATTGGTCTGGGTGCTGATGTCTTTGTAGAGCGTGCCGTCCCGGTCAAAGTAGGTTGCGCCGCCCCACGTAAACACCAAACTCCCCGGCAACATGGCGTCTTCAATACCGGGCAACAAGTCCACCGTCATATCCGGCGCATCAATGCTCTCATTATGGGGAACATGATTCAGGCTGTTGCTCTGCGCCCGGCAGATAAGGCCGCTGCCATTGAAGCCTTCCACCGCTGATGTCGTTGTTACGTTGGTGTAACAGCGCCATGCCCCCCTGCTAACAGTGGTGTGGTAGTACTCATAGTTCTCGGTCACATTCAGGGTGAATGCGCCAGTGGCATAGTCGATGGTGCCTGTACGCCCGCCCCATTCTCCGTTGCCATTGTCGTAGACTTTGCGTGTCAGGTTATAAGTGGCATTGACTGTGCCACCGCCAAACCTGCGAGAGCTGGTACTGCCCAGCCTGTTAACAATCCATTCCAGCGACACACTGCCTGCCAACAGTGGCGCTCCCGGGATGGTGCCGCTGAACAGACCGGCTCCGTCTGGTTGTCCGCTGATAGAGGTATTGGTAACCGCCCCTTCTTCATACGTCAGGGTCAGGCTGGTGCCGTTATCGGGAATGTTGTCGGGCACAATGGAGAGTATTCCATCGGCATAAAAGACTGTGCCTACCTGCTCCTGTGAAGAGCCGCCCTGCAGGACACCTTTGCCATCATCGGTGATGGTCTTGGTTTGTCCGCCCACCAGATAAGTGACCGTCACGCTCCCGGGTTTCACACCGGGCTTATCAGTCACATAGCGAACTTCAAACTTCCCGGGAGTCACAGCTCCTTCCCGAACAGTGGTTTCTTCGTCGATTTGCAGCTTGTAGGCAACGATAATGGAGCTGTCCGGATCGGGCATCGCCTTGAGAGTCACCTGCGCTGCGCCAGTGGCATAATCCACGGAGCCTGTGCCTGCCCCAGTCAGCTGGCCATTGCCTGAGTCCACAACGTCATACCACTTCCCCAGCGCCAGATAGCTGATGCGAAGGGTACCGGGATAGGGTTTGCCATCATTACTCCCATAATCGAAGGTGTAGTTCAGGCCTCGGTTTTGAATGGTGATCGGCAGCTGGCCCGACACCAGAGTGCCAACCAGGACTGCGGCAGGGTGGTAAACCGCAGAGGCTGAACTGGTAAAGGAGCCGGTGGTTTTCCAGACATCAATCTGGCCACTCTCGTAATCAATGGTCAGCTTCTCGAACGGGTTGGTGCCGCCACTGTGCTGAAAGGTGCCATCACCGGCATCGGTGTAAGTGCCGCCGCCAATGCTGAGAGTGATTGACCGTTGCAGTGCCCCGGTCTGCAGAAAGGCCCGGGACTGGTTTCCGGCAATCAAACCAAAAGACAGTGTCACACTGCGGGTATCGGACGAGCTTTTCCGCATAACCCGTCCCACGGCTGCACCATCCTGGTTAATGAGTGGTGTCTCGCTGCGGGCACTCGGCACAATATCGCCATACACGCTGCCGACTTTGAAGGTCAGGTCACTGGAGGAAGCCGCTGCCACCAGCTTCTGGGTGCCATAGTATTTCGCTGCATCAGCCACCTGTGTGGTCTGGATGCGAGTGTTCGGCACACCATTCTGTGGTTCGGTGCCTCGGGGAGAAGGAATACCGCCCGGGAAGGTGAACTTCAAAGGAGCTGAGATACCCAGCGCCAAGCGCCTGCGCTCAAAGTCCACATAGGTGTTGGTATCTGAGGAGTAGGTGAAGGTTTCGATTGTGCCCTCCACCTTGGTGATACGAACATACTGCTCCTCACCTGTGGCCTCAATCAGCAGCCGGTACACCTCACCAATCTCCGGCAGGCGTTGTTCTTCACGCTGAATCGCCAGCAGGCTGCGCTGGCCCACCAGCTGGTTACCCAGCAGTTGCCAGCTGGTATCGGTGGCAGGCACCACATAACTTTCTATGCGGTTGCGGGCATCACTGCGTTCGTCATCCTGACTCTCGGTGTTGAACAGCACCACGCCCACACGCTCATCCTCCGGAGCGGAAGTGAGAATGGTATGGGCACCGAGGTAAGGGTCATTGTTGTCAGTCTCCACGCCCAGATACACCTTCCGCATGGACACATCGCCCACCGTCCGGTCAATCCGGCTGATATCCCGAAACAGGTTATTCACCTGTCCATCGACCACCACATGTCCGGTGGCCCGGCCCCCACCATCATCCTCGTCGGTGAGCCGCTGGGATTCATAAAGTTTGATATCTTCCCTGTTAATAGCCATGAAACAGTCCTTATTATGACGACGGATCGGGAGCCACAGTCAGTAGTCGAATAACTACGGCGTAATAGTCCTGGTTCTCCGGCTTACTCAAAGGCAGTACCTGATTCGCTTGAATGGGTGAGCCATCCTGCCGGTCAAAAATCACCGTGAACTGGCGACCATCGGGAACAGTGAGTGCCATCTTCTTGTTCACGACTTCGGTCAGGGCATAAAGCGCTTCCAGTTCAGAGCGGGTGACCCAGCTGTTTTCACCATCCCCCAGCGCAATCGGTCGGCCATAAGTCTTGGCCTGCTCAGAAACCATGAGCGCACCGGTCAGGGTGCGTTCGCTGTCTTGGGCGATGGGTGACCAGTCAAACTCGTTCAGCCACAGGAAGTTGTCGGAGAGAGTGATTGTGTCCAGTTGCATTAGGTGGCCCTCGCACCAGAGGCTTTCAGTGCCCGCAGCAGCTTGCCTTCATCGCCGCCACGCACATTTACATTCACAGCACCACCGGGATACTCCAGCCTGATAACTTTGCTGGGAGAATCAGGACGTTGCCTTTGGGATTCGTTGACGGGTGTCGCTTTTTTCGTGCGCTCTCTGTCCCGCTTCTGATTCTCAAACTCTTCCTTTTGCCGTTTTGCTTTGGCCTTCTCGAACACCTGATTATTGAGACGCAGGGCTTCCTGCAGGTTGTTAACGGATGTGGTATCGCCGCTGCCCTGTGCCTGCTCTAATTTCTGCTGCAGTTCCCGGCGACGTTTTTCATAGCGACGGCGTTCGATGGCCTCAGTGTTACCTTCCAGCTGATCCAGTTCATTTCGGAGGCTATCAAGAGTGGAGCGGGTACTGTTCTGCAGGCTCTCCATACGGCGCTCGGCTTGTTCCAGAGCGCGATTAAGGGTCTGCATATCCTGATCACTGAGTAGGTTAAGTTCATCAGCGGCCTTACGGGCAGAGCCAGCAAAAGACTCTGCGGAAATATCTCCGTTCTCCCAGGCCTGCATTAACTCCTCAAAGGCGAGCTTCTGCTCCAGAAAGGACTCTTTGACCTGAAGTGACCGCTTCTGGGTGTCATACATCCATTCCCCCAGCCCGGTGCTATCCAGTCCATGGAACATCTGTCCCATGGCATTGAGTTCAGTGTTGGTCTGTTCCAGATTGGAGCGCAGAGCTTCAACATCATCAGTCAGGGTGCGAGGGTCGGCCTGGGTGATACCGTTCAGGTTCTCAAAGGCTTCCAGCGCAGCGCCAGATAGCCCAGCCATTTCATCTTTGAGTGCGCCCATGTGGTCCGCCATGGCCTGTGCGATGGTAGTGCCGCCTGCCATCTGTTCACCGGAGGCTTCCGATGCCTCGCCCACATCTTTGAGTGATCTACTGGTGTCGTCCGCCTTTTCGGCCAGGTCTTCATACTGCTTTTTGGCCGCTTGTGTGGTCTCGATGGTGTTGCGTTGTCGCTTGTTCTCGCTCTCTTCTACCTTCTTGTTGCTGGCTTCAATACTGGTGGCTTCTTCCTCGATGTTCTTGGCGACATCCTGAACGATATCTTTGACCTTGGGGGACTCTTTGCTGAGGGCATCACCAATGGCCACATAGCTGGCCTTCACCTTGTTGGCATCCTTGGCCACGCCATCGGCAAAAGCCGCCATCACTGACTGGGTGCCTTCGCTGAAGGTACGGATCTTCCCTTCCAGCTCATCAAAGCCCAGAGCACCGACAATATTGGCCGCAACTGAAGAAATCTGTGCAATAGCGCCGGTGATAAACGTCGCAGCACCTTTAACAACTAGGGAGAGGCTATTGAACAGCGCCTGCACTCCATTACCGATGACTTGAAAGGTTGTGATCACGCTACCGGCTGCGTCCACAATCTTCTGGAAGCCAGAGGTGGTGCTGTTGACCACATCATCGATAGTCAGGTTGGTGAAGAAGGCTTTGATGCTTTCAGCTATGCCAATAAAGGTGGCTGAGATATTGGTCGCCAACTTTTGCAGCTTGCCGTTCTCTGCAAGTTCATCGAGCTTGTTCCCCAGCGCTGAAAGCTGGGCTTTGATGTACTGCGTCCAGCCCGCATCACTGACAGCCTTCTGGAATAGCTGCCACCTGTCCTTCATGTTGGAAATCAGACCGGACAGGGTCTTCATGTTTTTCAGCGCTGCGCCCTGTGAGCTCTTGCCTATCTCGGCCACCAGCGCCTTAATCACATCGGTGCCGAGCTTTCCGGCCTCCGACAGTTTCCGCAGCTCATTAACATTGCGTCCGGTCGCCTCGGTCAGCAGCTCCCAGACCGGGACACCGGCTTCAATCAGCTGCCGCAGTTCTTCCCCCTGCAGCTTTTGTTTACCAAAGGCCTGACCCACAGCCAGAGAGATTCGCTGCAGTCGTTCAAACTCACCACCGAGCTTGGCGTTCTGATCAACCAGGGCGAGCAGGGTACCGTCCATGGGGTCGATGCCAAAGTTCTTCAGCCGGATAAAGGCTTCGGACACCTGCTCCAGCTGCAGAGGGGTGGTCTTGGTGAAATCCTTAATCCATTCGGTGGCCTGATTGCCTGCCTCGATGCTGCCCATCAGGGCTTCCATTTGGATACCGAGGCGTTCGTACTTATCGCCCACCTCCAGCACCGAGCGCATCGCTCTTTGCAGAGCGTAGATACCCGTCACCGTCAGGATGGTGTTGCGAATGGAGCGGCCCAGACGACCAAAGGCACCGCTGGTGCCCTCTGCATTCTTGCCCACATCACGGAGCCGGGCAGAGAGTTTTCGCAGGGTGCCCTTGGCTAAATCCTTAGCCTTGATGACTATGTTAAGAGCCTGATTGCCTCTGGCCATACGTCACGTCCTTGTGACGGGGGGGATCGTTATACGGCTTGAACAATCCGCATGAATTTGGAGAGTCCTGCACCTGTGACGGAGGGATCAGAGAGGATCTCAAATTCCATGGCCGCTTCTGCGAACTCATCACCGATGAAGGCCAGCCCGGAGACAGGGGAGAACTTCAAACGGTGGATGGTGATGTTCACAGGCTTGCCTGATTGCGCTTCGTTCAGTCCATCGAAATACAGCTGAAACTCTTCACCAGCTTTCACCAGCGCTTCCAGTACCTCGGAGGCATGCTTGGTGTAGGTGGCTTTCACACCGGCGTTACTGATCTCAGCGCTTTTGACGATGAAGCCGTTATCGGACAGCTCATAGTCATCGCCTTCGGTCAGTGCCGAGTCATCGGAGGCATCCTTGAGGGTGATGGCCTGGCCCTTATCGGGGATGGAGCCAAAGGGCACAAACTCACCAATGGTGCCGCTGGCATCCAGCTGCTCATCGGTGACGGCTGTACCACCGACAACCTTGGTGACCGCAGCTCGCAGTGCCGGAGCAAGGTTGGCGGCCATGATATCCAGGGCAGTGATTGCGCCGGTGGCATCGGAGATAGAAGACACACTGTTGGAGTTACCTCCGCCAGGACGGGTGAAGTCCTTTTGGGGCTTCTTGTCTTCTTCAAAGGAGACGTCCAGCTGTGAGCAGTTTCCGAAATGGAAAAAGCCGGTGGAGCCTCCACGCAGCTTCAGGTACACGTTACCTTTGCCCATGTATGAGCGATCAACACGTTGCATAATCAGTTCCCTCTGTTCATGTTTCTGAGTTGGATTGCTTAACGAGTTGCTCCCAAGAAACTCCCCACATGGCGATGCCCTTACGGTCGATCTCTCCGGAATACAGGTTCTCTGCTGAGATATTTTTGGGTTCCACAGGCATCAGGAAGTCACTGTCGAAACGACAAAACGGCAGCAATGCAATCAGCTTCTCGGTGATCTCCAAAGCAAACCTGTGTCGGTCGGACTCCTTGCTATCACTGCAGATCACATAGACCGCCATCAGCAGTCGGCTATCACGCCATCCATGGCCGGTGATTGATAAAGCCGGTGCCTGCTCGATAGAGACTCGTACAGCTCTTTTTTTCATCAGCAGCTTGGCCAGCTCGGCCTCGGTAAACCGTCCCGGGTGGCTCTTGGTGTCGGTCACCTCCGGAGCCAGCTGCTGCTTGATGTATTCGGTGATGGTGTCCAGAGCTTCGTTAAACATTTCGTGAACCTCTGGTCGCAACATCTTTCACCCATTGGGAGATGGTGTTCTGAATCAGGTTTACCTGTCGCTGTTCGATACCCATGATGGGACGTGCGGGAATCTCTACCCGTTTGGCAAAGACCGTTTCGTTGGCTCCGGGAAAAGCGAGGGCTTTCTTTTTCTTGGGGATGATTACAGCGCCAAACTGGTGGGTGCGGGCATAAAAGACATTGGTGCCGTACTGCACCTCATCCTTGCCGACGGCATAGGTAATGCTGTTTTTCAGGCGGCCTGTGTCGGAGAGAATACGGCCACTGCGAACTTTCAGCGGTTCCCAGGGGGTTCCGTCCGGCCCATGCTGGCGGACGAAGTTCATCTTGGTGTCATTCACCAAAGCACGACCCAGCCTGCGGAAGAGGGGTGTCCTGTAGCTGTACAGGTTCACTGTCTCCATCAGGTTTTGAATATCCTGTTGTGCCTGGGTGAGTGAGAGCATCAGTGTCCTTGTTAATAATCCTTCAGGCTGTCCATGGTGAAGGTGCGGTTATCGAGGTTGTGGCTGCTGGCTATGCCGATACCGGGTTGCTGGTGGCCGATATCGAGTCGGGCTTTGCCAGTGCCTAAATCCCTCAGGGTTTGCACTGCGCGGGTGTAACGCTTTTCGACTTCTTCCGTCACCCGGTTATCCATTAACAGATATCGAGCGATATCTGCGCACAGTCGTTGCACCAGATCAGGAGTGGAGGGCAGAGGCAGGGTGTAGCGAGCCGCCAGATAGGAGTTAATCTCCTCGGTGGCGTCCGCAAGGGCTTGTTGCAGAACACTGGCATCGACAGAACCTGTATCGTCCCGGTCGGTGAGGGCAAGAATCTCATCCTGACCAAACCGGGACTCCATGCCTGCCTGATTGCAGTAAGTCATACTGCTTATCAGGCGGGAATGACGTTTTCCAGGAAGTAGGCGACATCGTTACAGATCACCATCTCCTGTACCGACTCACCTACACGAATCACTTCACCACCGCGCAGACCGATATTGCCGTCCGGGCGAGTGCCGGAGACCCGACCGCCATGTTCAGCGGTAAAGCCAAAGGTCACGCCTTTATTGGGACGGGCACTGGGGTTGCGGTAGAGCAGGGAGCAGTGGTTGGTCCAGAGTTTTTCCAGCACCATATCCTGTCCGGGGCGCGAAGCATTGTGCTGGGCGGAGCCGATCAGGATCTGGTCCAGCTCCAACAGCTCCCGAATAAAACTCATGGGTACAAGGCCATCGTCGGCCAGTGTGCCGTGAAAGGCCCGCACTACCGAAGGATTTCGACGGAGAGTGGTCGCTGACTTACGTCCCAGCACCATAACGTTTGGACGTTTAATCGGGGTTTCCAAAGCATCGATCAGCTGCACCAAAGGCTTGCTGTCTTTATGGCTCCACTGGTCGGTGGTGGTGAGCTTCTCTTTATGGGCGTAGTTATCCTTGTTCTGAATAATACTGGAGACACGCTTCTCCCGATCCAGGGCAATGAGTTCTGCCAGCAGCTCAGTGGAGTTGCCGCGAGGGTCGAAGTTGGTGTTACGGGCGTTATCGATATCTTCCTGTGGAATTTCATCTTCCAGACCGTAATCGACAATCATGCCGGACTCTTCGGTGCCGCCAAATTCCACCACATTGGGGCGGCCTTTACGGCCTACCAGGGTATCGGGAATGGTGAAGCGGTCTTCCTTGTTGTAGCGGGTCCACTTGAACTCGCGGGCACCGACGGGCACACGGGGCATCACCCGGTCGGCAATAAACTCGTCATTACGGTAGGCAATGGCGATAGCGGTAAGCACCGGATTGGTAACGAACGGAGCTGTGGCCATAGGTTCTCTCCTTGTAACCTGTATTCTTTCAGTGCCTGAAGCTTGGACTTAACCGTGGGCAATCAGGATAGAGGTGTGGTCACCGGCGAGGGCATCTTCCATGGCGATACCAATCACACGGTCTGTCGGGGCTGAGGCTTTGACCACAGCAGCATCGGTATCGCTGGTCAGTACATCGCCCTTGGCAATATCACCACCGGCAATAGCCTCGGTAATACCGCTGAAGATCACATCAACCCGGCCATTGCTCTGGCTGCCGATCTGGGTGCTGACACCGATCAACGCCTGGTCAGCCGCTGTCGCCTGTTTTACGGTCAGTTTGCCGGTGCCAAAGGTAATCAGGCAACGTCCGCTGATTTCGCCCTGGGCGTAGAAGGTTTTAATCAGGCCATCATTTCTCATGCTTGCGCCTCCCTGCTGCCCGTATTGTTCTGACCTTTTCCTTCCACCACCGCATTCACCGCTTCAGTAATGGAGATCATCCGGCCTTTCTGGTTTTCCTGTTCTTGATAGGCCAGCGCCTGATGAGCCAGCTCGGCGCTATCTTCCGGTTGTTTCTGCTCGCCTTCATCTGCGGAGACTTCCCGAAACTCCACCTGTTTGGGCAACTGGTTCAGGAAGGCCTTCATAAAGGCGCGCTGGCTATGTTTTTTCTTCTCGTCCCCTTCCCCAAACTCAACAACACCTTCTTCGGTTTCCAGAGTGGCCATAAACTCAGCAAGCGCCGCCTTTTGAGCGGGCAGAACCTTTCCGGCCTGAACAAGACCCTCGAGATCCGCTGACAGGGTGCGAATAGCCAGTGCCTGTTCACTGGCCTTGATGCGGCCTTCTCGTTCGGAGAAAGCTGATTCCTTGTTTTTTAGGGATTGCTCCCGGTTTTTAAGCTCGTCTTCATTCATGCCTTGGTTCCCTGATTGAGGAGAGGATTGAGGAGAGAGTTGAGAGGTGCTTTGAGAAGAGGGTGGAGGTTCTTTTTGTGCAGTGGCTTCAGAGAAAGTTTCCCGCAGCAGCTCACGAAACTGGGCCAGCAGAGAAGGGGAAATCTGGTTTTCTGGCAGGGCGCAGGAGAACTCCACGACGCCAGTTTCCCCTTCATCAAAGGCGATATTTTTTAAACCTTTAATGGCCGGAGGCTGTGCTCCGAGAAAGCCGACATGGCGCAGGTAATAAACGCCCGGCGTCGGATTATTGGGGCTGTCAGGCTGATAGAAGCTGGCGGAGACTTTTTTATAGCGCCCGGATTCCACCAGCTCTTCAAACTGTGGGTCGACCTGATCGGGTTTGGCGGTGAGGTTGTTGTCGGAGAAGGAGAGCTGTTTGATCCAACCCCAGGCCGGGCCATTGCTTTGGGGATGACCGATAACGATGGGCGCTTCGTGAAGACTGGGGTTATAAGCGGCGGCGGATGCCTGAAGGGTAGATTCGGAGAACTCGGCCTGCTGCCCCTGGCTGTCGGTATGCTGGCCGGTTTTAAAAATATGGATGCCTTTCATCAATGGATTCCTGTGACGTACAGGTTTGAGTGAAGAAAGGGTTAATTCGTTTTAACAATCAAAATAATTCCAAAATAATCGTTATTGCGTTAACTTGATTGAGGAAACCAAAATAATAAACAACCCGTATATGGAAGTTATGGAGAGGAGCAAGAAGGCTTGAATGGAGATGGCTATGAATAACACAGCACTGCTGGCCCTGAGTGATTACCTGAAAATGACCCAGGCGGATATCAGTTTTCGGGGATTTTTAATTATGTCGCTGTTGTATGAACAGGGGCAAATGACCCGTGAACAGCTGGCGGAGGCTATGCACTTCTCAGTGAGCGGGCTTGATACTCACCTCAAGACTCTGATGGCGAGACGTAATCACGCAAGGATAGGGGTGGCAGGATTTGTTGTGTATTCCGAGGCTTCACGGCTGTTGTCGTTAACTCTGGAAGGGCGGGGTTATATGGAGATGATTTATGGCCGTGATGCCGGTCACTCCAAAAAGCGGGTTGTTAATTAATTGTGTTATCCAGCTCGCTGGTATCGATTCCCATAAACTCGGCGATCTGCTTGAGTTCGTGCTTGATATGGGCCGCTGAGCCTACGTGGCTATAGTTGATTTCTTCGGGGCTGTGGCCTAAATGGTCTTCGGCAAGGGCCTGCATGTTTTGCAGCAGTTCGTTAATCTGGCCAATGTTGCTGATAAATTCGTTAAGGGCTTTGTCGTTCATTTGTGGGCTCCTTTTTGGCTCTCTTTTGGTACGGCGTTGCGTTCGCCTTTGGTGTGTTAACCATAGGATGACGTCCGCAGACATCCAGTGAGAAAAGGGCCGTTTTTAACAACAAAAAAAGGGGCTAAAAAAGCCCCTGTGTGCAACCTGTGGCCTTGGATTTATAGCCGGGGGCTGACTTTGCGAAGGGTATAGAAGGCCACCGTGCGGCCTTTCCCGGCGTTGTCGTCCAGCAGGTAATCCCCCCGGTCGTAACGTATCGCCTTCAGGGCTTTTTCCTCGAATTCGACCGTTTCTTTGGCAGTTTTCAGGGTTGCCTTCCAGCCGCCTATGCAGTTCAGGCCGCCTTCTTTCACCGGCTGGTCGTCAATACGCATTTCATAGGGCTTGTTCAGCATACTCTTGAAGTTTTTAACGATAGTGGCTGTGTCCGCCTGCGTGGTTGGTTCTGCTTTAGCCATGGTGGTTTACCTCCCTCTGCTCTGGTGTTAGTGCTGTTATGGCAGTGTTCACATTAGGATGGTGTGGCCGGAAAGCGAGTGGATTCCGCTTCTTTCTGCAGTTGGGCGGTGAGGCGACTGAGTTCCTCCAGATCGGTTTCTTCCGGATCTTCGCTGGGATTAAGTAGCTGTTGGATATTCAGGCACAGATCGCGATACCGGGGCTCATGTACAGTTTCGCTGAGGGTAGGGTAACGAACAGCTTCAATGGCGTAGAACATGGCATCGACGGCCATGGCGCGGTGTATTTCGGCCTGCCAAGGGTAGGAGGTATTGGGTGCGTGGTAGGGAGTGACTCTGGGAAGGAAGGAGCGGAGTGCTTGGAGGGATGGGGATTTGATGACGAGCAGGCTTGCGTTTGTGGGGTGTTCGACTAACGACACCATGCCGCTATGAGTGAAGATCCACATGTTGGGCACTCCTTTGCTATCGGGTGTGTGACACGATACCAAAGGAGTTGATGTTTACAAGGGTTGCATTATTTAAGGGAAGGGATCAGTTACGAAATGTACCTGACCCTATATCTCATATCTCTATCTATAGAAGAACTAAATAATTGCTTATAGTTTGTCGCATAAGAAAGGTTAGAGGTTTTCTATTTTTGCTATATGCCGTTTATGGGCTTCTATCATCAACTGAGACGGCCTCGGAATGAAAGAAAAAATATCAGTAATAGCATCTAGCCTTGAAGCATTGTCCAATTTATCAACACTGTAAGCAGAGATCTCTGCCTCAAGCAGACTCAAAACTTCTTCTTCAGTCATGTTTTCCATTTGGCTACATAAAGCTACTGCTATATGTAGCGTATTTTCTCTAATTTTGTTTAAACCATAGGCTAAAGATTTCTTTGTTATGAGACTACTCTCGATCAGCTGATCTAGTTCATCCCAAATTAAATTGATCTCATCTTTATAAGATATGTACTCGTCAAGTATTTTCATGAGAAAACCAAAGTCAGATGTTGATTATTAAGTGCAAAAATTGTCATCTTCAGGACAAAACTCTAAAGCTCTATCAATTTCCTCTATCTTTCGCTTAATCCTATCAATCCTCACTTTATGACTTTTCACTTGAGCTTGATTACTAAACCCTCTACCTTGTCTAGCTTGCCCTGCTTTTTTATTATTTATTTGCCTATTCAAAGCTTCTTCCATAACTTTCTTCTTTCGGCGGTTTTCATCACAATTGTCTTTACCCCCATTTATAGGAGAGTTCAAGACCTCATTCTCCAACCAATGGTTATCTCTATCATTTGACCACTCGTCATGAGTCAAATTATATATAAGAACTCCTAAACTTGAAGTACCAAATGCATATCTAACCCCGGCATTAATGCCGATATTCAATACCCCTCCAATTCTCCATCCCACGCTAAACGCAAGTCGTCCAGCGTGAGCTGCAGTTTGTCCATATGGGTCAGCATAATTAAATGGGTTGTTATGTACATAAGAGTATGTATTTGGGCCATCATCTAATCCAACTGGATCACTTTGCACATACCGCCCTGTTCGCGGATCATAATCCCTGAAGTAGTTATAGTGCAGCCGGGTTTCTTCATCATAGTACTGCCCCGGAAAGCGCAGGTTAAAGGTCACGGTCTGGCCATCACCGTCCACATCACTGTTAATGGTTGAGACGCCAAACGGGCTCATTCGGTTTTCCCAGACCACTTTCCCGGTACTGTTGGTCAACAGTTGCGGGGTACCAAGGTGGTCATTATGAACCGTGTAAAGTTTTTCCTGTGTCTGGGTGTTGTCGATATAGGCCAGAGGGGTGCTGCCGAGGTACATATACTGGCGTTTCACCTGGCCGGTGGTTTGGTCAATCTCAGCCAGGAGCTGGCCGCTGGGGCTGTACAGGTAGGTAGTGATGCTTCCATTCACACTCTTTTGAATACGCTGCCCCAAAGCGTTGTACAGATACTGGGCGACAGTACGAGTCTGGCTCTGTTGTGCGGGTTGGGCCTGTGTGTCCCGCACGGCTTCTGCCAGCCGGTTGTTGTCGGCATAGCGCAGGGTTAGGTCAGACTGCCCACCGCTGGTCTGGGTGATATTGCCATTCTCATCGTAGCTGTAGTCGGCGGCACCGGCGCTGAGCAAGCGGTTACTGTCCGAAGCATAGCTGTAACGAGTGCTCTTGTTGTTTTGCTCCAGCTCTAACCGGTTACCCACCGGGTCATACTGGTAGCTGTTGTTGCCGTAGCCTCCTTCTGCGGAGGTGAGGCGGTTCAGCACATCATAGCCCAGCGTCTGGTTCTGGTTTTGTGCCAGCTGGTCGGTGATGGCG
>NZ_JBYVJU010000025.1:0-14619 GCF_058147085.1 Parendozoicomonas sp. 209JJ7-1
GAGGCCGGGCCACCGGTGATGTGGTGCCCGCCACTCGACTTGAAGCTCTAATCGAACCCTTTTACCCCAAGCCCGGTAATGGCCGTCGACCTCACCCTTTATCGATAATGCTCAGGGTTCATTGCCTTCAGCAGTGGTACAACCTGAGTGACCCTGCCATGGAAGATGCCCTTTATGACATCGCATCTATGCGCTTATAACTGGACTGAGCGTCCGCTTCACGCTGAAAAGCCACACAGAACCGATAAAGCGAACAGTTTCTGTGTGTAAGCAGGCTGATAATAAACTGAGAAAGAAACTCAAGCCGAGCCTTGTTCCAATTGAGGTGCAAGCTAAGCTTGTTCTGGAGTGCGGTTACGGGCTTCATGGGCAGTACAAGAGTGGTGTCTTCTACTTCCCCTCTCATAGCTGAGATTTATGGACCCGTCACACTCCTACTGAGAAAATGTCCCGTAGTTAGCAGTATGTCTACAATAGTGAGCGTTTTTACTTTACTGCGAAATACAATGCTCTGAATAACCAGGTCAAGATCGGTGATAGCCTTGAGGTGCTGGTGCATCGGGATAAACCGGCCACTGGCTCTTAACCCTGAAAACATGGTAGAGAACTGGCAGCGTGAAGCGCTTATGCTGTTCATGGGCTTTTGTGTTTGGCAAAATTGCTGCTCGGGTCTTGCCCTGTGCCAATGATGATGTCTATCGTGAGAATGCAGAGAAGATAGACAAGGTAGCTGGGAAATAAGATGTCCAGGTTATGGTAAATCACTCCGACGCGGTAATGCATCCGGTAATCGCTTGGTTGTCGTCCAGTGTGTAGTGACAGAGGAACTCTCGGGGCTTGTGTCTGGAGTGGGGTTTGGACTGTAGATGGTTGCAAACGGAGATGGCCAGTAATAACTCCTGCCTGGCAGGGTTATGACTGATAACCGAGATATGTTCCGGCTCCATATTCTCCTGAAATAGCGGAAACAGGGCTTTGAACAGGCTCTCTCTTGCAGACAGAGCCAGTGTCGTTGAATGAGACAGAGTTAGTCCAGACTTCTGCCAGAGTTCCTGCTCATTAGGGGAGAGAAAATGAGTAGAAAGTTTTTTGGCGTTTTGCTCCGATAACCACGTTTCTGTATCAACTCCAATACTACCTAACCTGTTGGGAAGAGTGGCTGCAATGGCAAAGCCCTGAGTATGGGATACAGAGCCACTCCAGCCCTCAGGTAGAAGTGGCCACCCAAGAGGGTGGCGTTTGATATCTGCTGTTTCCTGGTTTTCACCAGATCCGCCTTTGCGCAGACACTCCCACAGACAATAGCGCCCGGCCAGAAATTCTGCCTTTCGCTTCAGAGGCAGGCGCTGCATCTCGGCAGGTAGCTCTATACCCTGAAACTGAAAGTCATTGATCTGCTGCTGTGTCGGTTGAAACTGAATGCTGGAAAACCAGATATCCGGAACAGAAAGCATCATTATGCAGCCTTGGCCGGTTTGCTTTTGGCTTGTTGTCTCTTGAGTGGAGGTGCTGGTTCACTTTTCAGCAGCCGCTCCAGTTTTATTACTAGCAGAGGCAGAAGCAGGCTAAGGCCAATGGAACACAACACCACGATTTCCATATTAATCAGCCGGTTATTTTCACCCTGCTGCAAAATAAAGCTGGAGATAACCGCCGCAATGCCGGTAGCAATATGGCGAACTGCTGTCTGCAGGGAGAGATAGCCAGCCCGCTGGGGCGGTGCCGGAATTTTTGAGGCCAGAGTCTGCATAGCCACATTGCGGCTGGCATTAAAGGCCATAAACAGGGTAAAGGTCAGGAATACCGGCACCAGAGGCTGGTCCTGAAAACCAAAGAATATCACCACTATGTTACCAGTCATGGCTGCCCAGATCATAGGTGTAGCACCAAACCTGTCGGTCAGTCGTCCGGAAAGGCGGGTCACCACAAGCGTTACCAGTCCACCCACCATATAGAGCATGCCGATCTGCTCCCGAGGGAAGCCGTAGTTAAACTGGAAGAAGCCCGCCAGGTGGGGAATCAGCAGGAAACTGGCCATAATGGCTACTGCAATAGAGCTGAGGCCCAGCAGCATTTTGGGCTGACTGAGGGCGGTGGTCAGTTTCAGGGGGGAGGCCGGATGTTTTTTATGGGCATTCTGGGCTGGCAGAAGGCTGACCAGAGCCAGACTGATAAAAGACAGTACTGCAGTCAGCACAAAGGTGTTCTGCCAACTGCTGCGGAACGCGATTTCCAGCCCCAGGGGTACACCCACAACAGCGGCAATAGAGAAAGCCCCCATCACCTTGCCCATGGCCTGGCCCCGCTCTTTGGGAGCGGTGTTATCAATCACAATGGACATGGCTAAAGACGACGCCGGTCCACCAAAGGCACCGGCTAGTACCCGTGCGGCGACGATGGTCAGCAGGTCCTGAGAGAGTGCGGCCACAACCGCAGAGCCGGCAACACCCAGCACACAGAGCAGCAGGGCTTTACGCCGGTCAAACTGGTCCAGGCGGGATGAGAGCAGGATGGCAGACAGGGATGCGGACGCCGCATAAGCACCGGCAATCACACCGGACATCTCTGTGGGCAGATTCAGTCCCAGGGTAATATCCACACCCAGGGGCATAATCAGAACAAAGTCGAGAATCAGGACAAACTGAACAAAGGTAATCAGGCTTATCAGTTTTGAAGGTGTTATTTTCATTCGGGCTCGGGATTCAAGGGTTTACAGCAGTAGAGGGCAGGTAGTTTTCCGTCCACTACCAAAACATTGATATACGTTGCAACTGAGAACTATTATCATTTACATTCGTATCTGTGCGCAATAGAATCGCCGCCCAATCCAATAAAAATTTTGGGAAGGGCGGGAATGACTCTCTCATCATTCACAACACCATCAGGCTCCGCTCGTCAGAATGACAGTGAATCCTCATTTTTCTTTGCATCTCCCCGGCACACTCTGGTCGCGGACGATATGCTGACTCAACTGTCCGGACAGTGTCGTATTTCGTATCGACCAGTCAGATAGCGGAAAGTTTTTGGCCCGGCGGATTCCGGTTCAGGTGCATGGCGGTAAAGGTGGAGTGCTCTATGTCAGTGGTGGACTGGCACCGGGAGATCGTATTGCGGTTCGCGGAGCGGGACGCCTTAAGGATGGTGAAAATGTCGATATCATCCCTTGAATAAAAGAGTTTCAACCGTGTTGATGGGGCGGCGGGATGGCTTACTTCATCCAGCCGCCGGTTGCCTGAAGAACCTGATATTTGTCGTGTTCCGAGGTTACCCAGAGACTTAGGACCAACGGCTCTTTCGTCCATTCCGCCCTTTCGTCCATTCCAGTGCGTCTTTGCTTGCCAGTGTTCCGGACTCCAGGACGAAAAAATCATGGCTTATCCTGGACAAAGTATTGGTGGCCGACAGAGTATAAACCCGAGCCTTGTATACGGGGCATTGTTACAGGGCGGTTAGGCTGTTTCCTGTGAGGCAGTTTCTGGAAGCTTGCCCAGTTTCTTATGCAGCCATAATCCGGACGCTTTCATGGCAAAACCAAACACAGTACCCAGCAATAGAGAAGGTAACACCAGCTTCCAGTTGCCATTACCCGCAAAAGTTGCACAGCAACCGATAAAGGTTCCAGGAATAAAGCTGAGCCATGACACTTTCCGTTGCCAATGCGGATTCGCGCTCACTGACCGGTTCTTTCCGGTTAGCTGCTCAGGGGCTTTAAATATAGACTCGAATCTTCCACATTTGGCACAGCCTGAAGCAAGCTTTGGGTATATTGGCTCTGTGGAGCGTTAATAACCTGATCAGCGGGTCCATATTCCACAATCTTACCTGTTTTCATTACTGCCACCTGGTGGGCCAAGCGTGGAATAATAGACAGGTCATGGGTGATAAACAGGTAGGATACCCAGGGAAAACGCATGAAACCCCGCGCCACTACTGGGCTCAAACTGATTTCCATGGTGCAGAATCTTGCAAACCCGGAACTGTTTAAATTTTGCTCTTATTTCTCTCTACCCCTTGTTATATAAGGGATAGAGAGAAATTATTTACTTGCACACTGTAAACACATGCTCATGAGATATTTCACCAATAGAGGTTTTGAATCAGATAACTTCAAAATTACTGCTCTTTTCCGCGTGAAATTTTCTGAAATCCCAGTGATACCAAGGGGTTTCATGCGTTTTCCCTGTTGAACAGAGTTATGACAATCTGAAACGTCTGGCCAACTACTGGTCCCATGCCAAAGAGACTGATAAGGCCATTGATGCTTTTTATGCAGCCCTGGAGCTGGATCGGAATGGTGATTTGCAGGTGCGGTTAGCTCGTATGCTGGCCAGGGCCGAGCGTTTTGAGGAATTGTTGAAACTGATTGATCAGCCTGCTGAAGATATCACGGAAAAACAGCAGGGGAGTATGTTGTTCCTCCGTGGTATGGCTTACTACCAGTTGGGTGATATAAATGCAGCTCTCAAAGCGATGCGGAATGCGGCAACCATAAAATCCAGTCGTGGGGAGGCCAGTTCATGGATTGGGTTTCTGGAGCAGAATATGAACAGCCAGTAGTTTTTTAGCACTGTTTCAAAGTGGGTTCATCAGTCTCCTCTTCTCACCACTGCCATCAGGCTTTGTGTAGCCTGGGTGGGAGGAGGAGTTTTATTTCAAGGCTCTTTATTTTATCAGGCTTACGATAAGTAGAATCAGCTTTTGTAATGGAAAGGGTGATGTTAAATCTCCCTTTTCTGGTGTCCTGATTACTTTACAGGAAGGTTCTGGTTCGCCAAACCGTTTCGAGCCGGAAAAACAGGGGTTTTGGTGCGCTTCATAATGCAAAAATCCCGTGACAGATAACTATCACGGGATTCTCATAACTGGCGGTGGTTAGGGCCACTCAGGGAGGTCTGTTTCTCTATTTTGGGGCTTGCGTTTTCCCTGGATAACCGCTGTGTGCGGTCTTTCACCTTGCTTAACAGCAGCAAGTTATGCCCCCAGGGAATTTGTCCAACAGCCTGTTGGACATTTACTTCAGAGAGGAAGTCCGGCCATGACTCAGCAAACGCCCTCATGCAGATTATTTCCCCTTTCACCAGGGGGGTGATAGACACCAATCATCGAAGGAGCCTGATTTTTTATGTTTTGCGTCTAAGCTTGCCAGTTGGATGAATCTTCAGGACTCTGATATGCAAAGACTCTCTCGTGTCTGTGATTCTGTTATATCTTTTATGCCTTTGTTTGCCTGTCTGTTTTTTCCAGTGTTCCTGGCTGTTCTGCCACGGGCTCACGCTGAAGAGCTCCTGCCTCCTTTTGATCTGCTGGATCTGGCGGGTGTCACGCAGCAGGCTCTTGAGCATGGTGATGTCAGTGCTGTGGTAGGACTCCGGGCGATGTCTGAGCCTGCTCTTATGGAGTGGGATAAAAAGAGAGGGCCAGACAGTGCTGTACCGGTTTTTCATGCTTATGGTTATGGTGGCGGCGGTTTAACACTGGCACCTGCTATTGCTGAGTCTGTTTCCCACTCTGTGATTAATGAGGTCTTTTCTGTGCCAGGTGCCAACAGCGAGATTGTTGTGCTGGGCGCCGGTTATGTGGGTGTGATGACGGCACTTTTGCTGCGTGAACAGCTGGATGAGATGATGCGCACAGATGTTCGGGTTCGTCTGTTGTCCCATGCTTTTGCACCTGTGATGTCAGAAATGGTCGCTGGCGTAAGGCCGCCGACGCTGGCTGACAACTATGCCAGCCAGATTGCCGGCGGCTGGGTGATGCCGGTTTCTATCCGACCACTGTCTGACCATGGGCAGTGGTGTCGCCTGGTGAGACGTGCTCAGCTGCTCTGGGAAGAGATGGCTGATAACAGGGATCTTAAACTGGCGACTCACCGGGTGCAGGCTCTGGTGTTTTATGATGGCATGGCGCGTGATCAGCCGGAAAAATTCGGTATCCGGGAAGTGAACAGCCAGTGTCCGCCGGCATTGTATCCGGAGCGTGCTTTTCACCGTTCTTTCCGCGGCCCCTTTCCCGGTGCGACTCTGGTATCTGATGGTGTGTGGTTTCCCCGTATTTTTGAGCAGGTCTCGGCTTTTGAACCGGTGATTCAGACAGATACTGTTTCTGTACTGAATCATCTGACGCGACTGATGGTGAAAAGCGGTGTAGTCGTCGAACCCCTTGAACAGCCCCTTGGCAGTTTTGATGAACTCCTGAGTTATGCTGACCAGGAGAAGAGAACGGTCATTGTCAATGCGTCGGGGGCCGGCGCCTGTCAGGTGTTTGGCTGCAAGCCGTCACGTTCGGTACGGGGAGATCTGCTGGTGCTGCGGTTACCTCTATCCCATACATCGGAAAATCTTCACAATGCCGCTCGTTATACCTACCTGGCGGGTGGTTCTCGGTATATTTTTATTCGCTATAAGCTGAACCGTCCCTGGATAGATATTGTGCTGGGGGGAACCTTTATTGACAATGATGATTCTCTTGAAGTCCGCCCTGAGGCAGTCAGAGATATTTACCGGTTCTGGTTTCACTTTATGCATGCGGACAGTAGTGCAGGCGCAGAACGTCAGCTCTCATCCGCAGCGAGCCAGGCGCTGACTATTCTGGAAAACCGTGTTCTGGATGCTGTGAAACAAAGCCGTTAAAGGAGGCACCCTGGCGCTTTCAATTTTCCCGGGAGTCCGGGTGCCTGTTTGATGCAGCATCCGGACTATGACTCGCCGACCCTGTTCTTTTATAATTGTCTGGTTACAGGAATCAGGGAACACAACACCCTGCTCTGAGTCGTACAGCCTGAACAATTCATCTGTGCAGAATCCAGGGAAAGCTGATTCTAAGTGGTGTGTCTCTTGTCTGAGGCCAGTAGTGGCAAGGGGTTTCATGCGTTTTTCCTGCCATAATTGCGCAGCCAGTCGAGGTGATCTTCGCCAAAATCAGCAATATCTTCCCAACCTTCCGCACCGGCTATAACGGCGCAGATCGTCAGTAGCAGAATATCGGAAAGTTTATGAGTGACTTTCCAGCTTTGGCGTGGGTCGTGAAGTACAACGAGTCGTTCAATCAAACTGAATGCATTCATTAGGTATTCTCATGTCCATGTGAGGAATGAGAACACATTCATAATAAAGGTGTTGGGTTGCATCAATAGCTTGTGAATCCAGTCATAGCAAGGGCTTTCATGATCTTTCCCTGTGAATTGGATTGTGTGATATTTGTACAGTCGCTGAGTTTCTTGTATGTACGACAGTGCAATTTTTATTTGTGAAGATTACACGGATTGAAGTGTGATTTCGAGAGCCGACATTAATAGAATGATCTCTACGGTGAGTACCTAAAGATCGCTTCTCCAAATAATATGGAATTATACGAACAAACTAGCGTTCACTCACAAAACGTCAGGCAACCTTTCACGATAGAATTGTGATTTCTGGGTGGAAAATCACGGGTTAAGGAAGTTTTCAGCAATTTTCTCACAACCAGAATGTGAAAGGAACAGAGGTAACGGAAAAATAGTTCGTCTATCCCAACTTTTCATCAGCAATAATTTCTACCCAGACAGCTGTATCTTTATCTAGTAATTCTTGAAATTATGTAAAAGTGAGATTTGATGGCCTTTAAATAAACAGAATTTTAAGGCTTTATTGAACTTTATAAATTAATTCTGTTACCGTGAGAAAGCGCCATTTAATCATTTATCCAGTTCAGTGAGGAAAAAATCTACAACAAGTACACTCTCTCAGGTATTCATCGCATAACGCCTAAATCAGGTGCGCCGTAGGCGTCACCTGGATTTAATTGTTATGTGCGTATTTGCTTAAAACGATAATTGCGAATAATTTTTCGCAGAAAATAATTAGTTGTTATATTTTTAGAGTGGTTTCATAGAGATAAAAAATGACTCTCTGTCACTGCTTGTCAGTCAGTATTTTTTAAAAATCTCGACCTTGTTCCATATGGAAGTAGGTACAATGGGGTAAATACCATTGAAGAAACAATACTTTTCATAAATACCAAGTTCTTTTAAATACCCTAGCGCAGTGAGGAATTCTGGCTATTCAATCAAACTATTGTTAGGCTAAGTTGCCCTTTCCGATTGTTTGCACCAATGTTTCGCAACTTGTTTCATTAATAGTACGGGCGTCAGAGAAATATTGTAAGTGCTCATATTCCTCTGGCAGAGACCGCTACAGGATAACCTGAAGCTGCCAGAATAAGGTCTGGTAGTCTGAGTATCAGGCTGGGTACCTGACAGCCGATCTTTGAGGTACCTGGCAAAAGAGATCCCATGCAACTTGCAAGTCTTCTTCAGGCTGGCAAAGGTGTCACGGCATTTCCTGCCCAGTGCACTCCGGGTGCCACCGCTGACTTTCCGCCTTTTCACATATTCTCTGATTTGGCGTTCACTCAGGTTGTTGTTCAGCGGTAACCACGGGCACTCAAGCACCAATAGCAGTTCTTCCCTGACCACCATCAACTGGCTCAGAACCTTTTGTAAGTCCGGGTAGTCGACCTGCGTCGTTACCCAGTCATCAAAGCCCTTGTAGAGTCGGCGTTTCTCCGCCTCCGTGGGTGTCTTCTGGTAAGCTTCCATGTCATCGTAGAGCTGCCAGTATTGGCTCTGTATCCAGTCTTCTTCGCAGGCAAAGGACTGATCGCCACACGCCGACAGGGCTGTCACCCACTTGTCGGCCATTTTGACCTGTTTCATATACTCAAGAGCGACATCGTTAAGAAGATAAAGTGACTGCTGCCCCTGAAGACAGTGCAGGAAGTTGATTCGGCTCTTGCTGTCACTGCTGTGAAAGTAGGCAAACAAAGGATTTCCGACAAACAGGCAATACCCGTTTTTCCCCTGATGGCGGGCACCGGTATCATCCGCCTGAAGATAATCGGAACAGGCTAATCCGGCTTCCAGCAGCTCCTCTTTCTCCCGGTGGAAGTTGTCGTGGTCTTCCGTCAGGGTTCTGTTCAACGAGCCTTCTGATATTGGGCAGTCATGGTCGTGCAACCAGCCCAGCAGTAATGGTTGTGTTGTACTGCAGGAATGATACAAATTCAGCACATGAGCTTTCAGATTGTTGCCAAACCGGTCGTTGACATGCGCTGGCAGAGAAGCCGTCACGAAACTTTCCGGTGTCTGGTAACAGGCCCGACGGTACAGGGTCGTCTCAAAGAGCAATTCCAGCTCGGTATGGTGGAGGATGGTCATATGTGCTTTTCCTCTTGCCCTTTACCTCACCGCCTTCAGAGGGTTCACCTTCCTTGTTATCGGGACCGGTGACATTAGGTCTGATTCCTGGCCTGCCCTTGTGTTTTTTCAGGTGCCGGATTCAGCCCGAAGCTGCTCGTTCTCTTCAACGAGCCTGTCGATACGAGCGGCCTGCTCCTTGACGGTATCAAGAAGCTCTTGGACGAATGTGCGCAACGGGTCGTTGCCGTTACCGGGAAAAAGCGAATCAGGAAGAGGCATGACAGAGGAGTGTACAGCAGTTGAGGGCAGGTTTTATTGATCTACCGGGTTGCTTTGCCAGTTAAATATGAGCAGCTACGCTTGTCAGTCACGTCACTCAGCATTACAGGATTTCTCAAACCAGCAAAATAGTTATCGTGCTAACAAAATTACAGAGCTGGTCAAACCAACAAAATCACCAATGTGCCAAAAGCACGGGAAGCACTGTGCAACCGGCCGCATACAAGTAAATCCAGGTGACGCCTACGGCGTACCTGATTTAGGCGTTAGGTGGATTCGCCTGAAATCTCGTTTCCATCCCTTGATCAAAAAAATATAAACGCCAAGATCGGGAGGGTGAAAATACTTTCCCATTATTTTCTATATTTTTGTAGCTATTCCCGTCAAATGGGTATAGTCTATATCGAATAGTTAAAAGTAAGTTTGTGTTTATGCATAGAGCAAGTGTTCCGAGAGTTGTAACTCGTCATATTTCCTACCTTCATAAATCGTAAAAAATCTTCTAGCTCTACCGCCTTCACTTTGAGGCGAATACTTTATTAAAAATGGATATAAATATGTCAGCTACTACTATCGGTACCGTAAAATGGTTTAACGAAGAAAAAGGTTTTGGTTTCATTGCACAAGATAATGGTCCAGATGTCTTCGCCCATTTCCGTCAAATTCTAAGTGATGGTTTTAAAACTCTGACCGAAGGTCAGCAGGTTGAGTTTAAGATAACTCAAGGCCAGAAAGGACCACAGGCAGAAGAGATTCGCCCTCTCTAAGAGTGCTTGAGGGAATATCCTTAAAACTCTATTCCCTCTATAAAAATAACATGCCCACATGAAAAGGTGGCACTTTAAAAAGTGCTAATTTAATTTACAAGTTGAACCTGCACCACTGTTTTTGCCTTCCGTATCACGCAACATATGCAAATTGCTCATCCAGACCGTTTATCGATACGAATATGTATTTTCGTTTTATTTTAATAAAATTTAAAACCTGCAAAATCAACTCCTGCTATTTCAACAAATTGTTAAAATAATACTCAATAACAGGAATATCACCATATGAACTATAAAAGAACACAACCTACCAATAGACCCTGTGTTGACTGTGGAAAATTAACACCATCTAGAGCATGGATAAAGCTGGCCCTTAAACGTCCAGCAAGACTAGCCTGTTGCCCAATCTGCGAAAGCAACCGGTAATATCTAGCGATGCATTACTAACGCATATCTCCCTCTGAAAAGGCACGAGTTAACAGCCACCATACAAGAAATCCAGGTGACGCCTACGGCACACCTGATTTAGGCGTTATTCGATGAACACCTGAGAGAGTCTACTTGTTGTAGATTTTTTCCTCATTGAACTGGACAAATGATTAAATGGCGTTTTCCCGACATGCTTCATTGTATTTCTTTGAGATGGAATTATATCTGCCCAACCGATAATTTCCCCTTCGATTTCCGCAACATATTGGGAATGTTTTTTATCAATGTTGCTGCTAATGAATTTCTCTATACTTTCAAAAGAAACTGGTGGTGTGGTGAGAAGATATTTTCCTTCTGCCGCAACAGATTCAAGCGCTTGATGAAATCCAAGAATATCTCTCTTTTCTATTTGTCTGATTACGATGTTCATTGTTTACTCTTAAGTATCCTGACACCCGTTTTCATACACTGATTACCGACTAATGGTGGGTGCTAGAAGGAACAATATTCGATTACTTATGCCTGGGTACTTAGCACATAACGCTTGGTTCAGGTGCGCCGTAGGCGTCACCTGGAACTACTTGTTAGAAGGCCTATACTTGGGCCAATTTTGTTTGAGCTTTATTGTAATGAAAAAAGTAGTTATTGCTATTATGCTGATGGTATTCTCTTTACCCTCAAAAGCATTGGTAATGCCAAACCTGCGGGCAGTTTTTTGAAAGTGAATGTGCACATAACTGTAAACCATGCGCCCGAGAAGTAACGGAAAATTCCTGTGATGATAAGGATTCAGAAAAACTTGCAGAAATTTTAGGTTCCTCAGGCTTGGCGTTACCACCAAGCAACAACTATAACGCAGCCAGTTGTATAAACCTCTGTTTGTGTGGAAATCTGCAAAAAAATGAATTAGGCGTTGCTCCCTTTCATTGGTTTTATCATTTACTTGAAAATCTCAAATTATATGATGGAGATTATCTACCCTCAAATTTTGTACTTAGTAGACATGGTATTGATATTCTTGAGGCTACATCTAGGTATTCACAAAATAGAGATTTTTTAGAGAATTTAAATGTACACACAAAGATAGAATCATGGTCAAATGAAATATACCCTTTTGATATTGATTCTTGGATGACCTTTGAAGCAAAGTTATGTTGCTGTCAGGCTGATGGAATAGATGTAGATTATTCTTTATGTAAACTTATTTATGAATCTTTACTTTATTTTTCTGATTTAGCAGAAGATGGTTTACCCGTCCATGAATTTCCTATAAAGCAAATAGAACTTAAAAACTGCTTTATTTCATGGCTGAAGTCCCTTGGCTTAATATCTAATGATACATCTATGAATTTAACAATTAGAGGTCGCCACATTTTCAAAATGTTAAGGGATGGTTATCCTAAATATCGGTAATGCTACAAATGCGTTGAATCCGTATATCTACAACTGACAGCATTGGTACCATCTGTCGTTTTGAGTACTTATGGCAACCATTGAAGTCGTTTGTGTGCACTGCAGCCAAACAAAAGGTGTCGTCAGAAACGGAAAAGCCCCCTCGGGACTCCAGCGCTACTACTGCAGAACCTGTAAACGCAGCTTCCAGATTGACTTCATCTATAACGTAAGCGGACGATATAGAGGGGGACTTCCCCTACTTGTCCAAAGGTGCTTTTAACGGATTGTGCCCGAACTTGTCTTTCCAGTTTCGGGGGATCAGGTCTGCGACCTGTCTGGCAGGGTGAAGGCTGATGCGCTGGAGGACATCAACCAGATATTTGTAGGGATCAACGCCATGGAGCTTGCAAGTCACCAGCAAGCTTTGAACGATGCCAACATGCTCGCCACCCAATTCTGTCTAGCAGAAGAGGTAATTCTTTCTTCCCATCGGGATACAACGAAGGGCTCGTTCGAGGTGATTGGTATCCGGTGAGACATCCGGTTCTTCCAGAAACACCCGCATCTGCTGCTCATGGTTGCGGGCGTAATTGATGGCTTTGGTCAATGGGTTTTGAGGCGTCAGGTCAATGCGCTGACACTCTTGCTGGCACCAGGCAAAGAACTCATCCACTGCGGGCTTTGCATGGGTTTGCCGGAACTCTTTTTTGTCCTCGCCAGTTAGCGCCTTTTCCCGGATGACAGCTTCTGTTTGATAAAGGTTGCCGATAATGTCGAGGGCCTTTCCTGCCGCAGCGGGTTCCGCACCTTCTGATTTTACGAAGTAGCGGCGGGCATGCACCCAGCACTGGGCAAGGGTGATGTCTTCCCTGCGGTTGCAATAGCTGTCGTACACTGGATTACCATCTGAGAGTACGATGCCTTGCCAGTTTTCCAGAAGGGATTCCAGGTGCGTGACTGACTTGCTGGTCGAGAAGGTAAATACCACCTCGTCCTGAAGACCGTAGATGGGCCAGAACCAGGCGTTCTGCATCTTCCCTTTTTCTTTGCGGCCCACCTTCATCGGTGTTTCATCGATAGCCGCAACCCGACCGGCCAGAACACTTTTCAGCAAGGCGCTATAAATGGGGCGCAACAGTTCAGCGGTGTTTTTCACTAATAGCGTCAGAGTGCTTCGACTAATGGTGATACCACTCATAATCATGCGGTGATGCTGGCGGTGCAGTGGCAGATGATGAACAAACTTGTCGATCAACATGCCGGCCAGCAGGCTCACATCGGCAAGACTTTTATCGAAGACACCGGCAGGCGCGGGAGCCGACGACAAGGTTTGTGTAGGCTTGTGCCGTAAAACCGGGCGGCGATGTTCCAGAATCACATAACTGCCCGGCCTTTGGGCTAAACGGCGGGTGACCTTGTAATCAATCACTTCGTACTGGTCAGCATCCTCGCCTTGCAATTGGGGGATATCTTCTTCAATGATTTCTACGGGAACATCGCCTGTAAAACGCAATCCTTTATCGGTCACACAGTTGTCAGCACGTGCTTTCTTGCTGCGACGCTTGCAGGTGATGGTTTCTTGTGGTGCGGGTACGGTGGCTTCTGAAGGCGCAGTTAAAATGTCCGCAAGGGTCACCTGATCGGGGTTTTGAACGATCAGGCGCTTTTCTGATTTTTGGCCGAACAGCTGACGTTTGAACCAGTCCAGCTGGGATTTGAGGCTCTCAACTTCCTGGTGTAACCCGGCATTGACCGCCAGCAACTGTTCAATCAGTTGTTGCTGAGTGGCGGTCGTTGGCAGGGTAGATCCATTCATGGCGAATGAGAGTAGACGGTTCCCGGCGATTTGCAGGACGGATGACGGTATCTTTTGTAGTGGCGCGCAGAACGGGTATCGACACCTTCCAGAATCAGTTTGAGATCCGTCCACTCCAGCACCTTTTTGACAGCATCCTGCGCATGGGTGTGGAACTGGCCTTGCTCCAGTCGTTTACTCCAGAGACAGTAGCCGCTGCGGTCGAAGTACAGCACCTTGCACTGGGTGCGTTTGCGGTTGATAAACACGTACAGGTGTCCGGCCAGCGGGTCGTCCTGCATCTGGTTTTTCACCAATGCTGACAGGCCATCAAAGGATTTGCGCATGTCAGTCGGTGGTGTATAAAGCCAGATGCGGACACGGGATTCGGGGAAGAACATACTACGCTTGCCGCATTTTCAGCTTTACGCCGCCGGGCAGTTCCAGTTCCATATCCCAACCGCCTGGTTTTGGTTCGTTCTCCGGTACTGGCACTTCTACCCAGTCGTTAACCGGTGATACTGTTGAGCGAGTGTCGTCCAGTTTTTTCTTCCAGCTACAGAATGTTGCCAGGCTCAAACCGTGTTGAAGGCAATAGGCTTTTTGCGGCAGGCCGCTGACCTTCTGATCGTTGATGATCTGCTGCCATTGTTCGGGCGTTCTGCGGGAAAAGGGTTTGTGAAACGCTGCGATGTCCATGGTTTGCTCCGTTGGGTGAACTGGAGCAAATGTGGCCTATTGGATAAGGGTTTTGTAGAGGCCGGCTTTCGACCGCTTAC
>NZ_JBYVJU010000026.1:0-13721 GCF_058147085.1 Parendozoicomonas sp. 209JJ7-1
GCGTTATGCGAATCAATCCATCAACATCCAGAATAAGAAATGAATGAAGAACAAATAACATTATTGATAGCAATTACTGGAATAGTTACAGCCATAGCAGCTTTGATTTCTGCAATAGCGGCTTGGCGAGCTGTTGCTCAAGCGAACAAATCTCATGAAAAAGCACAATTGATTGAGAGAAGAAGCTTAGTGAAAGAGTTAATCTCAAATTGCAAGAGTGCATTGAGCTCAAGCATTATCTGTGAGCACTTATATGATAGAATTCAGATAGAGTATGCTAGACACGCTAAATTTACTGGTTACGCCGAAGACACTGACTACCTGGAAAATAAAGAAGAACTAGAAAAGGAACATGGAATAATAGTTGATTCAGTAAAAGGAATTGAAGAAATAATTTCAACGCAAGAACTTTTGCATAAAGACACAGTAGAAGAATTGTACAAAAAACATAGTAAGATTTCTTTATTTCAGGCAAGAATTGATGCATTACAAGAGAAAATGAAATCAAATCTTACAGCTATACAAACTGCTGCAAATAAAGCACAAATGAAAGTCACCAGCGCATAACAAGTAAATCCAGGTGACGCCTACGGCGCACCTGATTTAGGCGTTAGCTGTCATTATCGAGTTTGTTATTTCCTTTCTATCGAAATTATCTTCTCAACACAGTATCCTTGGCTTTTCGTAACGGGCGTTCAGGTGTTGTCGTATAAAAACACGCGCATGCCAGCTTAAGCAAAGGAGTTGCTGCAAGTTCAATCTGTGCTGGCAGGCGGTAGCGTGCGTAAGATAATAAAGAAACGCCAGAATAAGTCTGTCGTCTTCATCTTGGGCAAAAATACGCCAGTTCAGGAAAACAGCATAGTTCAGCATCTTTTGTTCATCGCAGGCTGGCGATAGAGTTCAGCGTAAATGCTTTTCGGGTTAAGCCGGGCAGAGTTCAGTCTTTTTGGTGGCATTCCATGCCACATCACTGTTGTCACAAACCCGGCATCAGCCTTTTCGCATTTGCTTTCATCATGCGCCAGCTACAGAAAGCCGAGGCCAGCAAGGTTGGGCAAAACGGCAAAGTTCAGTTTAAAAAAACAGCTAACAAAAAAATCCAGGTGACGCCTACGGCGCACCTGATTTGGGCGTTAGCTGTCATTATCGAGTTTGTCATTTCTTTTCTATCGAAATTATCTTCCTGAAACAGTATCCTTGGCTTTTCGCAGCTGGCGTTCAGGCGTTGTCGTATAAAAAACACGCACATGCCAGTATAAGCAAAGGAGTTGCTGCAAGTTCAATCTGTGCTGGCAGGCGGTAGCGTGCGTAAAATAACAAAGAAACGCCAGTAAAGGTTCATCAGCCAGTATCTTGGGCAAAAATACGCCAGTTCAGGAAAGCAGCAAAGTTCAGTATCTTTTGTTCATCGCAGGCTGGCGATAGGGTTCAGCGTAAATACTTTTCGGGTTAAGCCGGGCAGAGTTCAGTCTTTTTGGTGGCATTCCATGCCACATCACTGTTGTCACAAAACCGGCATCAGCCTTTTCGTATTTGCTTTCATCATGCGCCAGCACCAGAAAGCCGAGGCCAGCAAGGTTGGGCAAAACTGCAAAGTTCAGTTTAAAAAAACAGCTAACAAAAAAATCCAGGTGACGCCTACGGCGCACCTGATTTGGGCGTTAGCTGTCATTATCGAGTTTGTCATTTCCTTTCTATCGAAATTATCTTCTCAACACAGTATCCTTGGCTTTTCGCAGCTGGCGTTCAGGCGTTGTCGTATAAAAAACACGCACATGCCAGCATAAGCAAAGGAGTTGCTGCAAGTTCAATCTGTGCTGGCAGGCGGTAGCGTGCGTAAAATAACAAAGAAACGCCAGTAAAGGTTCATCAGCCAGTATCTTGGGCAAAAATACGGAAGTTCAGGAAAGCAGCAAAGTTCAGCATCTTTTGTTCATCGCAGGCTGGCGATAGAGTTCAGCGTAAATGCTTTTCGGGTTAAGCCGGGCAGAGTTCAGGTTTCTTGGTGGCATTCCATGCCACATCACTGTTGTCACAAAACCGGCATCAGCCTTTTCGTAGTTGCTTTCATCATGCGCCAGCTACAGAAAGCCGAGGTCATCAAGGTTGGGCAAAACGGCAAAGTTCAGTTTAAAAAAACAGCTAACAAAAAAATCCAGGTGACGCCTACGGCGCACCTGATTTGGGCGTTATATGCTTCCATCAACATGGAGAGTTCATGAGAGAAAGTATCATTCGAGAAATCGTATGTAGAGATAGAAGTCTTGAAGAATGGGAATATTATTCATCTCATGAATGCCCATCTCCAGAGGTTCTTCGAGAACCAATGCAAAAAATGCTTGCATCCGTTGAGCCTGCATTTGGTTCATGTGTAATGTTGAGTGGAGCTTTTGTTGTTGCGCTGGCAGCGCACTATTCAATCCCTGCAATCGCTGTCGTTGGCGATCTGAATATTGTGGGAAAACCCGTTTTCAAATGTAATGGAAACATACCATTACCAGAGAACAATGATGAAACAATCAATGCAACTTGGGATGGCCATTGTTGGGTAGAAATTGGCGGGGTAATTTGTGACCTTTCCATTTTCAGATCAGCTTACAACATACAGAGGCCAAGTTTGCTCAAAGAATATATTTCATCACAATATGGTGAAGGTAAAGGTGCAATTTTATCTCCCCCTGAAGCACTTCTACCAGATATGGAATATGTTCCAAAGCATGTTTTAACCGACAGGCAACTTGAAGCAATAATCAACGGTCTGATTTCAGTAAAACAAGGAACACGCATATAACAAGTGGTTCCAGGTGACACCTACGGCGCACCTGAACCAAGCGTTAAATGCCTCAATCAAATATGTACAAAACATCGAAAGAAGAAGCTCAATCCTTGATTCATCCCTTTTTGGGAAAGAGAATTACCCGCGCATGGCGTGGTCATGGTTCTGCCATTTTTCTGGAATTTGGTAAACTAAATAGAAATCGTGGTGAGCTAACTGCAATGATTGAATGGAGTTGGCGGATAGAAGGAAAATCCACAATTGTTGCAGGTAGTTGGTCTGATGAATCTGAGTTTGAATGTGCACTAAAAGAACTGCATGGCTTGAGACTTGAAGAAATTTCGTTTTCTTCGAGGCTTCCCGAAATAGTTATAAAATTGAGCCACGAGAAATGGGTATGTTCGTTCTCAACAGTAGAAGGCGACCCTGAATGGGCGCTAATAACTGAAGCTCAAACATTGCTATCAAAAAATGGTAGCTTGTACATCGAGTAACCGGCATTTAACAAGTAAATCCAGGTGACGCCTACGGCGCACCTGATTTAGGCGTTAGCTGCCACCAGACATATCCGTTATAATCAACCTTTTTTATCGTTCATGCAGGAATTAACATGACAGAGTCTAATGAAAATTATGATTCAGAAGTAGAAGTTAACGAAGAGTATGCAGTCAAAGAATATGATATTACTGCTTCGCCAAATGATTTCAACATAAAAACAATGTTTGATTTTATTGAATCCGGAGCTCTGATTATTCCAGGATTCCAAAGAAACTATGTATGGGATATTAAACGAGCATCAAAACTAATAGAATCCATTCTTCTTGGCTTACCAATACCTCAAATATTCCTGTATCAAGAATCAAGGAATAAGTTTCTTGTAATTGATGGACAACAAAGGCTTATGTCTATTTATTATTTCATGAAACAGAGGTTTCCAAGAAAAGAGAAGCGAGTAGAACTTAGAAAAATATTTGGAGAACATGGTAAAATACCTCAAGAAATAATTGATGATGACTCTTACTTTAGAAAGTTTAACCTTCAACTATCCCAACCTGAGCTTGGACAAGACAATAGATTTAGCAAGTTGAACTATTCCACTCTAGGTGAACATAAATTAGGCTTTGATATGCGGACAGTTCGCAATGTCATAGTAAAGCAAAACCTTCCTGATGATGATAACTCATCGGTCTATGAAATTTTTAATCGTTTAAATTCTGGCGGTGTAAACTTAAGGCCTCAAGAAATTAGAGCAAGCTTATATCACTCAGAGTTTTACAATCTTCTATTCCGTCTCAACAATGATACGAGATGGAGAAGATTACTATCTTCAACCGAAGCTGACTTGCACATGAGAGATGTAGAAATACTTTTACGATCCTTTGCAATGCTCATTGACGGTGTAAATTACAAACCATCAATGGTTAAGTTTTTAAATGCATTTTCAAAGAAAGGAAAATCCTTCCAACAAGAAGAATTAGATAATTTAGAAGCACTTTTTTCATCTTTTCTTGATTGTTGTGAGCAATTACCAGAGAGAATATTTTTCAGTGAATCTGGTAGGTTTGCCACACTGTTTTTTGAATCTGTTTTTTATGCATCATGCTCTGACGGTTATGAAAATAAGACTTATTCATCGAGAGAACTGAGTCATGAAAAAATCAAGTTAACCTTCCAAGACAATGAATTCCTTGTGGCTTCCCGGGAAGATACAGCGAGTTTAAAGAATGTCAAAAAAAGATTAGAGAGGTCAAGAGCTATCATTGGGGGTTAATACTGTGGTTACTATCATTGATAGCTATGTTGAACAACACAAAATACTTTCTGATTATTTATCAGAGCAGGGAGAAATCTCGCTAAAAATAGATGCTGATAGAAGATTCACGAAAGTTCTTATCCTTGCTTGTGCAAGCTATTTTGAAGACGAAGTAGTTAAATCAATAGAACGATATGTTAAAGCTGCAACATGTGATAACGAAACTATATTTTCTCTCATTCGTAGTAAAGCACTAAATCGTCAGTACCACACACTTTTCGACTGGAATAAAAAAAACGCAAATAAACTATTTTCATATTTAGGAGATGAATCAAAAAGCAAACATTTGTCTGATGTGAGAACTATAGATGGATTAAAAGAATCTGAAGAAAAATTTATGCTTATAGGCAACTCCAGAAACACTCTTGTTCATACTAATTTTGCAATCGCTTCTGTAGATGAAACTTATGAAGATGTATATTCACAATTTACAAGTGCTAACAATTTTATTCATTACCTTGAAGATCATCTTAATCAACTAAGCAGCTAACAAAAAAATCCAGGTGACGCCTACGGCGCACCTGATTTAGGCGTTATGCGTTTCCTCAGCCTCAACACTGCTATTCAATCTCAATTTTTAGAAAGTAAGAATGGAAAAAAGATACCAAGTATTTGTTAGTTCAACTTATACAGACTTGAAAGATGAACGGCAAAAAGTTCTTCAGACATTAATGGAGATGGACTGTATTCCAGCAGGGATGGAACTATTTCCAGCAGCAGACGAAGAACAATGGGAGTTCATTAAAAAAGTAATTGACGATTGTGATTACTATCTAATTATTATTGGTGGTAGATATGGGTCCTTGGCTGACGATGGACTCAGCTATACCGAAAAAGAGTTTGATTATGCAGTAAGTAAAGGTATTAGAGTAATCGCATTGGTCCATGAAGAGCCAAACTCTTTACCAAGGGACAAAACGGAAACAAATCCAGAGCACTTCCAAAAGCTTCAGAAGTTCATCGAGAAAGTAAAAGATGGAAGATTGGTTAGATTTTGGAATAGCCCCTCGCAACTGCCCGGTGAAGTTTCACTGAGCCTTAATAAGACAATAAAAATGTTTCCGGCAACTGGATGGGTAAGGGCTGATTCCACAGCATCACCAGAATTACTTGTTGAGATTAATGAATTAAGAAAAACTAATGAAGAGCTACTACATGAAATAAACAGCTCAAAGATTGATAAATTTTCAATCAACGCTTCTGAGTTAGCTGACTGGAATAGTCCTTTAGATATCGGTGGTATCTATGATGCTTACTATCACGATTACGATGGAGGCTATACTAATGAAATGCCGTGGTCATCAAAAACAACTTGGAAAAATGTTTACGGTTTACTGTCTCCGCTACTCGTAGAAACTCCTAATGAAAAATCGATAAATGAGTTTCTTGCAAAACAATTATGTAATGATGAGGAGAGAGAATACTCCATCTCCAACATTGAAATTGATCAGCAAGACATATTTACAATAAGAATTCAGTTCTTAGCTTTAGGATTAATTGAAGTTGAGTCTACGGCCTCAGGTCTCATTGAGTGGTCGCTAACTCCGGCAGGCATGCAAAAAATGCTTGAAGCAAGAGTCGTCAGAAAATAAAACACGCATAACAAGTAAATCCAGGTGACGCCTACGGCGCACCTGATTTAGGCGTTATAAGCTTCCTCAACATCGGAGTAAACAATGGGTGCCCTATTCTTCTTTCATGAGAAAGTTACAGCCAACAACAATAAAGGCAAGAAGTTTGAATGTCAGGTAGAAGCATTAGACAATCATGGAACTCCTGAACTGAGAATTGGCCCAGTTGAGGAAGCATACAACGGATCAATAGCAGAATTTGATGACTGGGAACAGTTTGACCGATTTGTAGAAGCTATAAATTTGCTTCATGCTCGTCTATCTCCAAAAAACGAAAAATAAAATTTATATTGAGGAAGTTATGTACGCTCCAGGGACTGTTTTAAAACTTAACTTCGGAACTTTCTATCACTATGGAATTGCTGATGGATTGGGTTTCGTCATTCATAATTCTAAAAAACACCTTAAAGTCACAAGGGAAAGCTACGAAGACTTCGCTGAAGGAAAGGAAATTCTAGTCAGTGACATAACAAGCCAAAATCCTGATTTAGCTGTAATTAAAGCAAACCGCTACATTGATATGCCATACGACCTTATCAAGTCGAATTGCGAACATTTTGCACGGTTATGTCATGGTATTGAAGTTGAAAGCACACAAATACAACAATATTTCCTTTTAGCTCTTGGAGCTGGTGCAGCTGCCAAAAGTGATAATTCATACATTAAAGCTGTGGGGGGAGCAGTAGCAGTATCATCACTTCTAACACCAACAGAAGAAAGTCCATTTAAAAATGCAGCAATAGCCGCTCTCATTGCCGCGGGTCTTGTTGCTTTGGCAAAGGCGTAAATCGCTTATAACAAGTAAATCCAGGTGACGCCTACGGCGCACCTGATTTAGGCGTTACATGCTTATACAAATCCGCCAGTCCTCCGTACACTTGCTCTCTGAACTTCTTACGACTAGAATGATCTATACGGAAAATATCCGTACATATAGAGGCAAGAGAAAATGGCGACAGCAAGGCTAGATTTGAGGCTGGATGAAGAGATTAAGGTCAAAGCAGAAAAGGCGTCTGCCCTTCTGGGGTTGAAGAGCCTGACTGAATATGTGGTCAAGCTCATGGATGAGGACTCCACTCAAGTCATTGAAAAATATGAGAGTATTACTATCGAGGATGACCTTTTCGACAAGTTTACTCATGCCTGTGACAAGGCAAAGGCACCAAATAATGCTCTTAAAGAAGCTTTGGCATTTACTGAGCAGAAAGGTGTGAAGTGAGCTGGTCAAAGAAATTCGTTGAACTTGATAAAAACCTCCATGACAGAGAATCCTTCGATTGTGGGGAAGCTGAGCTAAACCAGTTCATTAAAACTCAAGCAGCAAAGCACATGCATGCTGGCATCAGCCGAACTATGGTGTTACCAGCTCTAACACCACTGCCAAATCAAAAACTACCGATTTGTGCATTTTATAGCATTGCTCCAAGCTCTATTTGCCGTGAAACTCTGCCCAAAGCAAAAGCCAAAAAGCTTCCAAGGTATCCGATTCCTGTTTTTCTACTTGCTCAACTTGCCGTCCACCGAGAGTTCCATGGACAAGGCCTTGGTAAAGTATGCTTAATCAAAGCTTTGAAATACCTGTGGGAAATAAATTCACACATGAGAGCGTATGCCATCGTCGTTGATTGCCTCACTGATGAAGCTGAGAAATTTTATACTAAATATGGTTTTGAATACCTTTGTGAGCATAATGGTCGTACACGTATGTTCATTCCCATGAAAACCATTGAAACCTTATTCAGTTAACCTGAAACACGCATGTAACAAGAAAATCCAGGTGACGCCTACGGCGCACCTGATTTAGGCGTTAGGTTCTTGAGTACATCATGAAAAAGATTATCGCACTATTAACAACGATTTTAGGTTTATCCTCTCAAGCAAATGCTGAAGAAGAGCAGGCTGCTTATCAGCTAGATTATGATCAGATGATAATTCTTGATGCTGAAGATTTGGCCGAACAAGGAATTAAGGAGGCTTATGAAAATGTTAAGCCTAAGCTCCAAGAGTATGTAAAGGAGGCTGCTCTGATTGAAGAAATATTAGATAATAATATTCCTTTTTATAAAGTCTCTTCTCAAGATAAGGTATTTGATATTTATGGTCCAGAATTAGATGAAGGCCAAGGCCAAGGCCAAAGCTGGGGAAGAGCTACTTATGCTTTGTTCAGCATCGTAAATAATCAGATAAAAGGGAAAGATATACAGTTTTACGCAATAAATTCGGGCAACGATCTTGGAGGTATGTTTCTAAGTTCAGATGAGGCTCGTTTAGCTAGAGAGTCATTGCCAAGAAAAACTGACTGGCCTTACATTCCAAAAAACGAACACCCTTGGTATGGTCAGCAAAAATGAACCTAACAAGCGCTTCAACAAGGACAAATACTGGTTGGCTCCTACGCTGCGCTTCGGATTTTAGCCAACCAGCATTTGCCTGTTAAGCGGGCGTTAAGTGCTTTGAGAGAAATGGAAAATATCGAAGTTAAGAAGAAAAAATGGGCATCTGTTCATCACAGTAATGGATTTATTTCCGTTAGCGCTAATTCAGGATACAGAAGTAGTGCTACCGATCCGGAATTATATCATCAAGTTATGCCTGATGATTGTAGTGATGAGGAGCTTGGGGATAGTATCCGTATTGCTCTGACAAAAAGCAGATTCTTGCCTGTTGAAGAAGTTACGGAATTCTTTCACTTAAAGAACGTAGAGCAACGTTATTCTGTATTCGTGAAATATCTTCTTGAAGAAATGGGTGATATTCCTCGAGCTAAAGCTTTCAGAAAAATGAAGTTATGTCATATCTGCTTTGAGGATGGAAAAGTGAAAATATCCCCAACTAAGAAAGCTCGCGGTGAGGCATGGGAAGGTACAAGTTTCACTACAAAAAATACACAATATATAGAATTTAACAGCACACCTAGAGAGTTAGGTGCTGCAGTCAGAGAGGCCATAGGCTTTTGCAAGTAGCACTTAACAAGGCAATGCACATGACCTCCGGCCACTGTCACCTTTTGTGCATAAAACCCGCACAAAAGGCGCCAGTAGCCTCCGGCAAGTGATTGCGGCGTTAGGTGCCAAACGTTAACGTCAAATTCAAGAAGTTCAAGCTTTAATTTTGTGCCTCCATCAAGCACGCACAGACTTGTTCAAACCAGCAAAATAAAGAATGTGCCAACAAATTTACTGGCCTTATCGAAAATGACAAAAATGGGGGCATCAGTTCCACCTGCTGGCAAAACGAGTTTCACCGGCGTTTTCAAACCAGCAAAATAAAGTCTGTGCCAACAAGTTCCACCTGTAAGTTCGTGCCAGCAATTTCCAGCGGTATTGTTTTTGTACCTGGCAAGCACGACATCGTGCCAAACAAATATTATTTACCAACAAAGTCGCAACAAACTTATCGTACCAGCGGCTGCACCTAACAAGCGCATCCAAGTGACGCCTTCGGCGCACCTGATGCGGGCGTTAGGTGCCAAACGTCAGCGTCAAGTTCAAGAAGTTCAAACTTTAACTTTGTGCCTGCATCAAGCACGCACAGACTTGTTCAAACCAGCAAAAGAAAGAATGTGCCAACAAATTTACTGGCCTTATCGAAAATGACAAAAATAGGGGCATCGGTTCCACCTGCTGGCAAAACGAGTTTCACCGGTGTTTTCAAACCAGCAAAATAAAGTCTGTGCCAACAAGTTCCACCTGTAAGTTCATGCCAGCAATTTCCAGCGGTATTGTTTTTGTAACTGGCAAGCACGACATCGTGCCAAACAAATATTATTTACCAACAAAGTCGCAACAAACTTATCGTACCAGCGGCTGCACCTAACAAGCGCATCCAAGTGACGCCTTCGGCGCACCTGATGCGGGCGTTAGGCTCTCCCAAAATATCAATTTGGAGTTTAAATGGAATTTGAAACTTGGCTTTATTATTCACTTGCCGTATTGGTGCTCACAGCATCACCTGGACCGAGTGTACTTTTATGCCTTACAAAGTCTGTAACTGAAGGTTTTGGTTCATCTATATTTACTGCACTTGGTAGCTTGCTCGCTATCCTTGGTATTATGACTCTGTCATTTACCGGTCTAGGTGTAGTGATTGCGTCTTCTGAGTTGATTTTCAATACAATAAAGTGGGCAGGATCAGCGTATTTAATATATTTAGGATATAAAGCTTTAACTTCAAAAGAGCATACCTATGAAATTCACCAAGATGCTGATCATCAGGTAAGGCAGTCGAAACTCTCTCTATTTAGTAGTGGTTTCATTGTTGGCGCAAGTAACCCGAAAGCGATTGTTTTCTTTACTGCATTATTTCCACAGTTCATATCAACAAGTGAATCTTTATTGCCACAATATGCAATTTTTTGTATTACGTTTTCAGTTCTGGAGCTGGGTTGGCTTCTTCTCTATGCTCACTTAGGTTCAAAGTCGTCTACATGGCTGCTTCAAAAAGGCCGTGCACAGTTTTTCAATAAAATCACTGGTGGTGTTTTTGTTGGTGCAGGGGTTCTGTTGTCAACAAGTAGGGCACAAGCCTAACAAAAAAATCCAGGTGACGCCTACGGCGCACCTGATTTAGGCGTTAGCTGCATCACAACATTACGTTCAAACGTAATTTCTATTGATAGATCGCAATGAATTTAGATCGAACAAAAGCTCTTATACATTCAGAGATTGATGAAACGGAACCAATGGAAGCATTAGTTCACGTTTTAGAATCATCTTTGGAGTTAATTCAGCTGCCTGATAATGATTTTTGCTGGTCTTCATGGAGAACTGTAGAGGAAGCACAGCAAGAACTTATTTCTCTTATAAAAATGGTAAAATCATACTCTCTACCACCAAAAATAGAAGTTGATGTGCTTTTTGCCCCGACAGGACCAATGCAAGAAGTGAGTATAAGTAGTGGTTGGGGAGATGCATTTTTACTTGTAGCTGAAAAGTATGATCAAGTTGCAAGTTTAATCTGGCAACGCAGCTAACAAGTAAATCCAGGTGACGCCTACGGCGCACCTGATTTAGGCGTTATGTGGCATCAGTAAGTGCATAGAACAATCAATCAAATCAGAATTTCTGAACTAATGAGCTGATTATGGCTTCAGAAAGGTAAGAATAAATCTACTGATTAAGAATCGAAGTAAATGGCCTTCTGATAGTTTCTTGAAAGTTACGATTCAGGATAGTCGGAAATCACATTTTTGGTTTGTGCAATGCCAGCATAGAGTTCATCGCTATCGCAATGCTGCCAAGAAACTGTCGGGGCAAGTCAGCGAAAGTGTGCGGTGGCAGCCCTGAACATATCAGGTATTGGTAAACGAACATCGGAGCTTGCTGGCAAAAAAACTGGTCGTATTAGTTCATCAAGCACGAGTAAAAATCATAAAAAAGTCTGCCGCATAACAATAAATTGCAAGTGACAGCGCCTGCGGCGCTGCACCTGAATTTGGCGTTATGCAGCTAAAAAAAGTTCGCAGTATCAACCCATGTAAAGCACACTGAGAATAATATGAATTTCATAATAAAAAATATTAAGTGGGTAATGCTGGTATCTGGAATATTCACTGCAACTATGTTCTACGGTCTATTTGCCCCCCAAGCAGCAATCGAATCTATGTTTGGTTCGTCTTTCGATGGAATCTTAGAGACCTTAATTATTCGTAGCTGGTCGGCATTGGTTGGGCTTATCGGCTTCGTTCTTATCTATGGTGCTATTAATGAAAACAGTCGAGTATTTTGCATTTCTGTAGCAGCCTTCAGCAAAGCAGTTTTTGTCTCATTACTATTCATCTATGGTCAAGAATTCTTGAGTAAGTCAGCACCCGCTCTCATACTGGATTGCGCGTTAATACTATTAACCCTAATGTACCTAATTTCTTTACGCATCAAGCAATCCGCTGCATAACAATAAAATCCAGGTGACATCGCCTGCGGCGCTGCACCTGATTTTGGCGTTATGTAGCTAAATTAACATTGCAGTAAAATTTATGAATGAAGTACAACAAGAATATCTAAACAAATATCTGGAAACATTGAGCCAAGAGCAAAGGCAAAATCATCAGAATGTTGTCGCAGATTATTTCTGTGCAGATGAAGAAAATGCAAATATTTGTTCTGACTTGATTTTGAAAGGCGAGAAGACTGCAACTTGTAGCATGAAATACTGGTACGAGTCTGGGCTTGAACCAATGCCGAAAGTCGGGACATTGCAAGTGGTCACAGACTGGAATGGCAATCCAACTTCAATTATTAAAATAACGGAAGTGACAGAGTGCAAATTCTCAGAGGTTACAGCAGAGTTTGCAGCTTCAGAAGGTGAAGGCGACAAATCACTTGATTGGTGGCGTAAAGCTCACTGGGATTTTTTCTCAGCAGAGTGCCAGAAGCAAGGATTACAGACAAGCAATAACATGGTGTTAATCCTAGAAAAGTTTAAAGTCGTCTATGAGTAACCGCTACATAACAAAAAAATCCAGGTGACGCCTACGGCGCACCTGATTTGGGCGTTAGAAGCACATCAAACATTGGAGTAAAAATTGAATTCATTTTTCAAGTGGATATTTAGAAATGCTTGGAACTTATTTGGAGCATTAGGGGTTGCAGGTACATTCTATTTCTCTCTTATGTATGTTCCTGATTATGTGAAAGACATTACAGTGGGTAAAACTAATGTTATTCACGAAAGTCTTATGGATGATCTACAAGAATTGTTTTTCTATGAAAAGGAAATTTCCATAGATGATGTTGAAATGTTTATTCGTGCAAAAGAATTGAAGCAAGGTATTACCTATCCGTTTACATCTGAAGAGCTACTTGTTCAAGTACAAGAGCGCTTCATGGGTAATAAATTTATCCCATTAGAAAAGAGGGAGTCACTTTTAAACTCTATAAATAAACTTCGCTCAAAATATGTTGCTCCAAATGAGCCTGAAGAAAAGCCATATGATTGGGCTAGGTTGATTTCATTACTAGCTTCAGGCTTAGGAGCATTGATTGCTACAATTGGCGCATCTAGCATCGTCGTTAAGTTAAAGAGAGACAGAGAAACAGAAGTAGATATTATTTCTGGTGATGTAATTATCAATCAACATAGAGGTTCTATGTCTGCATCTGCTTTCGAATTTGAAAAAATGGTTGGCAATGTATTGGTTGAGCTGGGGGTTTTACGAAGTTCTGATTCTGACAAGTATGATTTTCTAACTAAAAGCAAAGAGAATGAGTTTATAGTTGAAGTTAAGAAATACTCAAAGTTATTAGGTTTAGGGACAGCTCGAGAATTTTTATATAGGGTTTTAGATTCCGGAAAAGGTGGTATTCTTGTTGTTTCATCTGGCGTAACTAAAAGAACTGAAGAGCTTTTAGAAGAACACAATAAAATCAACGAAACACAACAAGTAAAATTAGTCGTAGCAAACTCAAGAGAAGATGTCAGAAAACAACTAGCCAAAATATTCAACGCATAAGTGCTTCTAACAAGAAAATCCAGGTGACGCCTACGGCGCACCTGATTT
>NZ_JBYVJU010000027.1:0-11893 GCF_058147085.1 Parendozoicomonas sp. 209JJ7-1
TTTTCTTTGCCAAGTCACGAAGAACGGTTCTTTGGTGCTTTAAGTGCGTGTGAATTGAATGGGTCAGGCATACAGGACTACAAGGTTGACCTTATTCAAAAACAGACTCACGAGGCGGGAGGGGGAGTATCTTCTAGGATACTGCCAAATGATGAAATTGCTCGTCTTGAGAATGATGTGAAATACAAGACAGAAGAGCTTGCAAAGGCCGAACGCCGGATAAAAGATGATCCAATAGAATTAGAATGGGTGATTTATATAGGAAGGCCTTCAGATCGCAGGGTAGGGGAGCTACCCAGATTTCCATCTTTAGTGGGTTGCTTAGAGTCTGTTTTATCCTAATGGACTGCTACGATTCTCCACAAATATCCGCTTCCAAAAACAGTGCCGGTAATTGATTTTACCGGTACTAGTGACCGGAAATAACCGCATAGCCTTACGATTCAGTTCAAATTTTTACGTCATTACGGCAGCTCCTGGCCTTGGGGAGCATCACTTAGCCAGGCCTGATCTTCTTGGTTGAGTGCAAAGGATTCAGGAGGCGAAGCAGCCAACAACTCTTCGAGAGAAAACTCTTGGTGGGTGCAAACCGGTTTGATGAGGATTAAGCCACTCTGTGCCTCAATTTCTATGAGACAACCAACTTCTAAACCAGCTCTGGCGAGAAGCTCTTCTGGTAATATTACAGCTGCACTATTATCCCAGCGCTTAATTTGTGCTTTCAGAGTAATTCATCCTCCCTGAAGTCCATAATAGCAACTGTCTAAAAAGTCATCTTACCTGGGCTTTATGGCTATCACAGAACCTCGGACCTTAGGTATAGGACAGTCGCAACAAAAGCCAAGACTGTAAATTCTTCCCCCTTTAAGGCGTCAAGGGCGTCACTACTGTAAATTTCTCCTCCTTTTTCAGTAACAACGGCAGTTGATTTGTGTCTCGCAGAGCAAGATCCATTGAGCCGGGAACCGGCGAATACGGAAGGTGATGAGGTCTGCAAAGTTTACTTTGTAGGCCTACATCACATATCTTGCCCTGTAGTTTCGAGTTACTTTTGTACACCAAGGTATATTCTTCACATATTGACGCTTGTTAGGCCAATAAAAGCATCCGATGTACTGAAATCTACTAAAAATATACTCCGATGTACTGGGGTGTACTAAAAATGTACTACCAGTGTACTCCGATGTACTAACTAAGGGGGCTGGTCATGACAAGCAAACATCGCAGCATTTAGTGTTGATGATCCCGGGAAGTATTGTGACTCCATTCCAAGGAACAGAGCTGCCCGGCCGGAATAGATCTCATACCTATACAAACCAGCTGCTGGTTTGTTTTACCACTTCATTTACACCACTCACCACTTTTACCCAGCATCCAACAACCCCAGCCATACAGAGATGCCAGAATCCAATTTCCTTCATCCACTTTTTCATTTTCTCGTACATCCTGTATTCCCTTAATTGTTATCTGTAATAAGAGATCAGGCTAATAGTGGGGTTAGGCTGCTTGTCAAGGGGGGGGCCACCCAGGGGCCTAAAGAAGATTTTCCCGATAAACGGCTCTACTTCTAAGGTTCATAAAGGACTGATGCCGGTACACGAACCTAAAGGTTCAAATTAATTTCAATTTTCTTCTGCAAACGACAGATTCTGGCATTGAAACAGAGAAGAGCTGCGCGGAGATGAGGGTAATATGGGGCTGGTAGCAATTGCGACTGCCCTATGGTGGTTGTTGTTTGTTACCATGAACGAACTGTTTCCTTTAGTCAGAATGTTCGTCTTGATTCCTGAGTAAATAACAGTATCTTTGAAGGTTATCCGATGCTGAAACGACAGTATCAGGATAAAAAAATACCTCCGATTGGAGGTATTTCTAGCGCGGAATATCAGAGTCCCCGACCAAAGTTCTTCTGATTTCCTTTTCTAAACCCCGGAGGGCTGATCTGAAAATTACGTAAAACGGAATCATAAGGGAAACCTATACCGTTTTGGTATCATACGCAATATGTCAAAAGTGCATATTGTTGGGACTACCATCAGCTCTCCTCATTATGAGGGCGATCATTCAATGATCAGGGATCTGATTCGTTTGATTGATTATGTGAAAAAAAATCCTGTGCCTTCGGGCTTTGTTTTGTCATTCATACCTATCACTCTGGTGTTATGGCTGATGATTCAGCTGCAATAGAAAAGGGCCCAATGGCCCTTTTTTATTGCAGCTGAACAGCTTCGCCAAGCTTCTGCAGCATATCCACCAAAGCATCGATAGTAAATTTGCTGGCCTTCCCGGTAATCACATCCAGCAGTCAGGCAGACTCTTCCTGCTTCATATGTTGTAGTACAAGACATTCATCACTTCTTTTTGACTTTGCGATCTGTTTTCCTACTCTCAACCTGGGAGCCCAACTCCATCTTCACATAGATGCCAAAACCGGAAAGGCCGGACTTTTCTAGGCTTTGACGAGCAGCCTCCCTGACAAGAGTTTTCTCATCATCCGTCACATCACCCGTTATCTCAAACTGAGCAGCCATAGTATTTTATCCATTAAAACAACCGCTAAGCGTAGGCTACAAAACAATACCAAGCAGACTATTTTCCCTCGTCTGCATGCAACGCTATACCCTTACTTTTGTTTCTATCAGGAGAAATTCTGTTTCATGCATGTAGAAGTGGGGCTGTAGACAGGTTAGAGGCATTATTCGGACACGATCCAAACCATCACCAAAAAAAAGAGGCAGGCCACGGCAGTGGACACAGGAAATTGTCGAAGATGAGTAGCCAAGGTAATAACCGCATCCGTCATCGCTTTCATAGATGAATACACCATAATTGTTTTGATTCTCCCGGCCGGTTTATACGACCAGAACCTGGCAGCCTTTCGCAGGCCTGCAGTAGCAGTCTTCCAGTGTGAATATTGAAAGTGTGTCTAAAAGCCTTTAGGTTTGACCTGAAACAGAAGCGATTGGAACCTACTTTTATCCTTGGTGACACCAACAAAAAATTTTATCGCGCATAACCTGTCACCCTCGTTCATACCCCATCACGATATATCAACGCTCAAAGTGCCATATTTCCCATGGTATGATGGATAAGCCGAAGGGTTCGGCTAAACATAGAAACTGTAGTTAGAGGGATTTATGGCCAGTTATTACGTGAACAACACTGCCCAAACCACTGGTGAACACGAAGTACACAAAGAGGGGTGCCCGTGGATGCCCGGCGCGTTGAACAGAACATACTTAGGAAACTTCCAGAGCTGCCAGAGCGCAGTACTTGAAGCGAAAAAAACTTACCACAATGTGGATGGTTGTAAACACTGCTCACCAGACTGCCACACTCGCTGATCGCTGAATAGAGAGCCCACCTCCGTCGTAGGCTCTCACCTCAAAAATCGGTGAGCAATATTTATCACTATTATTAATTATAAAGATTTAAATAATTAAAATGATTTAAATCTTTGGTCTCCCTGGCTTTACGGGTTCCAGCCCTTCAAACAAAGCATTCAGCTTATCACCCGATACTGCATCCAAAGCATGTAACGCAGCCCTATAAATTTCTGTCTTGCTTACAACAAGTCCTTTGCGAGCCATCTTACTCTTGATCTTTTCGATCAGCGCATGGTCACCCTCTGGTAACAAGAACCCATCACGAATCAGTTTTGTTTGTGGAATCTTCTTTGGTGGATGTATAACAGCAGATTCGGAACAAACTTCGCGTAACATTGGTGTATCTGCTCTGGAAAACCTGTCCTGGTTACTTTCCTTCTGTGCCGCTGACGTCTGCTTCAGTTTGTCAGCCATGGATTTACGCGTCATTACTTCACCCCCAGAACAGACAGAACGTCATCAGCCAATACGTTAATCTCTTCACTTGCCAGTTTGGCCTTGCTACCAAGGTCGTTCACTGAGGAACCGTACAAGGCAGCTTCCCGGTAAGCTGTCCGGCGACGCAGCTGGGCATCAAGCACCGGCACCCCAAAGTCATTCAGGATCGTCACCACTTCACCTGACAGGTTTGTGTTTTCGGCCTGGTTGATCACCACTCGAGCCTGCAGCTCTTCATTCAACCCCTGTACCTGCTCAATGAGCGACACAATGCCCTGCGCAGCCCACAGATCAACCGGAGAAGGAATAACAGGCAGCAGGGCCAGATCAGAGACCAGCAGAACAGACTGGGGAACAGGTGAGTCTATGGCCGGGGGGCAGTCCACAATGATGATGTCGTACTGGTCAAAAATCTTCTGCAGCTCCCTGTGAGTCTTGGCCCCGGCTTGAGACAGCCCTGATACAACAGCAGGAAAAGGAGTATCTTCTTCCGCACTGGCAGACCAGCGCAGAGCCGACCCTTGAGGGTCTGTATCAGCCACCATGACGCTGAAACCGCGCTGAGCCAAAGTGCCCGCCAGGTTCATAGTGACCGTCGTTTTCCCTGGACCACCTTTCTGGTTAGCCACCGCGATGATCTTTGCCATACCCTATTACCCTTTAAATCATTTAAACATTTTAAATCATTCAAAACATTTTAATAAATAACGTACCAGCAAAGGTAACCCGAAACAATCACATCCCCAAACCATCAAGCCACGATGTATCTGTGAAAGGTACTGCCGTGAACCCCAACTAAACCGGCCCCACTGCCAGCGAGAGGCCTTGAACCCAGTGTTTTTCAGGGGCAAAAGCCATTGGAAGAAGCCCATAAGTAGTAATAGCCATTGGATATAACACGGTTGTCATATTTCCTGACCTAATACAAAAGGCTAAGCAACAAAGGTTGCACCACCAGATTTACGTGTCATACAATGTATGACAGATGGATGTGTGCGGGGATTTTCATCGAAGCTAGACCATTGCTTGATGAAAGGTATTCCATTCGCCGCCCTGAGAAGGGTTCCAGGAAATCTGGTTACGTCTGGCAACAGACAAGAGCACCCGAGATTGTTTTATGTAGAAACCTGCCTAACGGCGGGTTTTTGCTTTTCTGGCCTTTTCAAAGTCTTGGCCTGGGCGGGGGTTCCCCCGCAGTAACCTTTTTCAATATCAGGCCAAACCGTGTCCAGCCCCGCTTATTCTTGGCAGGCGGCTGAGTTCTGTCATAAGGATGCATGGTTTCGATATGAATCTTGGCCTTGCCCTTTACATGTGGCTTAATTGAGTAGGCAACCTTTATGGCCTGTGAGACCCCATTACTGTCGTGATATTCTACCATTAGCCAGTTCTGGTGCCGGCCGTTGCCGCTTGGGTATGATTTCTTGCCACCCCAAGCTTCCATAAAGCCTTCAAGTTTCAGGCTAAGAGCGTAACGATCTGGACAGAAATAACGTTCATTCCCATTGTGGTCTTTAAGGATGAGTTTCCCTTCCCGAGAATCATCAGACTTCAGTTCTTCCGTATAACAGTGATTTGAAAACAAACAGAACGCTGTGACTTCACCATGTACACCCAAGTCAAATGTGATGTCTCGAGAGAAAAGATGCTTCAATATGTACGACTGACCCTGAAAGGAAAGAACACCCTGGTGATACATAGCGACCCTGCTGAAAATCAAGAATCCCATAGTACCTGATGTCGACATCTGATGCTGTGAATACAACAACCACAAAATCTTTTAACAGCGGGCTATCGATGAATCACTCGAACTGTCGATCACAGCAGAAAGGCCTGTACCACGGATGCCTGGCCATAGGCCAAGCTGTATAAACAATAGCTAACGCCCCCAGTTAAGCGGGACAACTTGTCTCACTATCTTTTGGTTCTGGTTTTCCCAATCTGTACCACTTGGCACGGCTCATATTGAGTTTCTTCCAGGGTTTGTTTCGAGAAAGGGAATTAGTCTCATACTCTTCCCGGCTTTGCTTCCAGCCCTTTCTGGCCTTGTCTCGCAGGCTCTGGCGTCGGGCTATCTCTGTATCGCTGATAATTGTCGATAGCTGCAGCTCTTCCTCTGGCTCAATGCTAAAGGCATCGACCAAGTACTGGTTCTTAGGGGTGAACAGGGGCGGGTATTGCTTTCCACAGAACTCGACTGTCTTCCCTGCAGCTGTTTCCCGAGTCAGACGGTATAAGTTACTGGTCTTGTCCCGGATCTTGCCTTCATCCCAGTGGGGCGCAGCCTGCAAACAGAGTTGGCGAAACTCGTTCCACTCATCTAGAGGCCTCATAGCCAGTTCTTTGCTGTAGCGTAGGGCAAAGAAGTTACATAGCCAGAAGGCCATGGGCTCTCGCAAACCACCCCCCATATCCCCGCCACGGAGCTCTATCAGCTTCTGTAAGTCACACAGACGACTCCAGTTGAGGCTGTTAAGGGTTTTCCACGTATGGGGCTTAAACGGCTTTACAGCGCCCTTCCTGGAGCGCTTATTGTTTCGGTTGGAAGGTTCAGGCAGCGGCGGCAATACCTGCTCTGTCAAATCATTAAAGGCGTATTGTTTGGGATCAAGAATATCGTAATCGGTGTTTACCCAGATAACCCGCACCGCCCGGCCGGTTTTCTGGTTGATGGTACGCACCACTCTTAGAACCCGGGAAATATCCCGGGCATTGGCATCGGCTCCCAACGTCTCAAAGGCGTTCACCAGAGCTTTCTGGAGGGCTTCCCATCGGGGCAACGCCTGCCGTGGCAGAGGTTCATGGAACCACTTCAGCTGCAACCCTTTACCAGAATCTACCACTAGGGATGGCAGGGGGATGCCCAGCTCTTCACAGGCTAGGGACAGTCGGTCGAGAATCCCGGCTTCACTCAAACATGCCAAGCCAGGAAAGCGGTAATAATCCAGATCAACGAACGCCACGCCCACATGAGCCAGATTCACTTTGCGGCGGTTGGGTTTAGTGAACACTGCCTGGCTGATCCACCAATCCACGTCACGGCGATCTTGGCCGACCAGGGTCAATATCTGAGGTAGGTCGCGCAATTTGTAGGACTTTTGATGAGCACGGCTTTTCCCACGCTCACGGTGCAAGGTCGTGAACCATCCCCACTTCTGTACATCCAAGTAGTGGCCGGTTTCCGCTTCCGATGACAGGTCGATGGCGAGCTGCCCTGTTTGTATTTTCTGCTTGGGCTCTGTTATGCTCATAAAACAGAACACGGCATATGAACGGTCATTGACTGTTTCCTATGTCTCGGACGGCTCAAGGTGAATGTTTGGCGACAGGTAACCTTGGGCCGTTTGTCTTTTCAGAATCTTTAAATTCTCTGCTGCAAGTCCGCAGCATTCCTAAGCTAACACATCTTTTTTCCCGCAAAAAGCTCACCTTTATCCGTGTTATAACCTTGCCAGACTCGGAATAGAACACGGATCAAGTATCTCAACAACAAACAAAAAGTCAAACTCGATATCTCAGTATATCAATATTGATATACTAAATAAGCACATTTCAACACATCAAAAGTTTACTTTTGATGTGTTGAAATGTATGATTTTTCCTGAAATGGAGAAACCTATGGAATTGAGCAAATATCGCCTTCTCTTTTCTGCTCACAATTTATCAGGGTGCGAGCTCCTTCGAACCGATGATGAAAAGTGGATCATGAGAATCAGCCGGATGGGAGGAGAGCAAAGTGTTCTGCAAACGCAAAGAAAGGCAGATAGGAAATTCAAAACTCTGGATGCAGCTTATGTTGTAGCAAGAGAGATCGGCTTCACAAAGGTGACCGTTTCAGACCTTATAGATACCCAATCTTGACATAATCGCGATTACATAACCCTGGCGAAAGGCCATAACCAAAGAGGTGAAAATAAGAACAGAGACGAGGTGCTCAGGATGACACGTAGAAAAAAAATAAAGATGGTTGTTTTGACGTTGGCCATGTTGGGAGCTGGCCAGAGTCAGTCGTCAGGGATACCCGTTGTTGATGTGGCCAACGTTGCTCAGAGTATTCAGCAAACGTTGAACTCAGCCATTCAAATAAACAACCAGGTTAAATCAATTCAGTACCAGGTGCAGAGCCTTGAAAACCTTGGTCGGTATGATTGGGGAAACACTACCAATGCTCTGAACCAACTTTCCTCGGTACTAAATACCACTCGATCTCTCGCATACACCATGGCCAACCTTCAAAGAGAGATAGATAAATACAAACCACTGGAACACCAAAGAAACAATCCATGGACTGCAGATCAATACAGTAATCGTTCCCAGGAACGTTCGGCAGCAACAATGGCCACGATCCAAGGGACTATGTCCTCAATGGGTGTTCAGTATCAGCAGCTGAATGATGAAATAGCCCTCATGGAACGTTTGAAATCGTCGGTTTCTGGTTCAACAGGACAAGTACAAGCAATTCAGGCCGCAGCTCAAATTTCTGCTCACCAGGTAGAGCAGCTGCAAAAAATGAAGCTGGCCATCATGACACAAACTCAAATGCAAGCCGCTGTAGAGCTTGCCAGACAAGAAGAACAAGCAGAGAGGCAGGCAGCGTGGGAACGCTTCATAAAGCCTGCATCAATCACTAAAGGCGATGAGGGAGAGTTCTGATGAAAAGCATCACTATGGGATGTGTGTTGAGTGTGTTTGTTGTTTTGGTTGGGTGCTCTGATCCTGCACCAGAACCACCTAAAGGTGATGTATGGGGAGAGGGTAAACCACCTGCTCATCTTACAGAGAAGGAGATCCAGGCGGCGGAGGAAGAGTTTAAGAAGTTCATGACTCCCCCAAAGATTAATCGGGAAGACAACCAGGAGTTTTGATAATGAAGCATGGACGTATTTATTTAGCTTTGTCTGTCCTGAGTATGCTTTTACTCCCGTCTGTTAGTTTTGCAGAGCTTAATACTAACAACATGCTGGACACTATCTTCCTACAGTACAAAGCGGCAGCTCAACCCTGGGAGTCCACGCTTACAGCAGCTGCTACATGGCTGTTTTGGACGTTGGCGGCTATCGGACTTTCTGTTTCCGCTTTCAAAGAAATAACGACTGGAGAACCGGGTTTTAACACCTTTATTGGACTGCTTATTCGTTGGGTTATGGTGACGGGTTTGTTCTGGGCACTCCTTAAATATGCTCCTGAGTGGGGGGAGATTATTGTCAAAAGTTTCCGCCAGGCTGCAGGCCAGGCAAGCGGAACGGTGGGATTATCTCCTTCATTAATTTTTGAAGAAGGCATGTCAGTAGCAGGATTGATTCTCGGTAAATCAAAGATGTGGGCGGCAGTCACGAACACTGCACTTATTCTTGCTGCATTTGTAACGGTTGTTCTGTTCGCAATGCTGGCATTGGAAGTGTTGAAAGCTCTGGTTCATATGTATGTTGCGCTATTCGGCGGAATCATCTTTATGGGGTTCGGTGGATTTGAATTCACAAGAGAATACGCCATGAACTACTACAAGCAGATGCTGATTGTGGGAGCTAGGTTGTATGCCATTCAGCTTGTCATTGGCATTGCTTTAAGCGTAATTCAGAGTTGGACAGGTCAGCTCAGCGCCGAGCCTGAATTATTTGAAGTACTGGGTCTGATCGGGGGAATTATTGTTCTTCTCATGCTGGTTCAGTCGATACCAGACATGGTGTCTGGCTTTATCACAGGAAACTTTTCAGGAGATGGTCACGCGACATCTCAAATTGCGTCCATTGTGACAGCGGGTGCTGGTATGGCTGCAGCGGCAGGGGCGGCAAGTACTGCGGCAGCTGGCTCCACCGTTGGTGGTACTGCTGCTTTACGCCATGCAGCAGGACTGGCCAGCGATCAGGGAGCAGGCGATGCTGGAGGATTAAGAGGAGCTGCCAGCATGATAGGCAGAACAGGTGCCAACCTCGCTAGTGCAGTTATGGCAGACGCTAAAGACCAGATGGCCGGCAACCCAGGCAGCAACTCTGGCTATGCATCAGTTCGAGTAGGTCAAAGCCTGAAAGAGCAAAGAGAGTCTATACGAGCTGCTCTAGATGCAGCCTCAGCAGAAGGGGCTATGGCAAATTCAATAGAACCAAAGTAACTAGGTTGCATGAGGGGTGGTAGGACACCCCCCATGCGGCACACCGTAGCTAACAAGAGGAAACCTACGATGGCCATCAAAGCTTACAGAAGAAAGTTTGGCGTGACACTGGACTTAACGTTTGAGCTGCCAGAAATCACAAGGGAGGCCTTGGAGCGGTATTGCGATTGTTACGATATCGACTTCCCACTCCCTGACCTAGCAATTGAAGCTCAGCAAGACCTACAAGCTATGCTAATTGCTGAACCACGTTGTGTAGAAATGCTCATTCGGCAGTATCTCACCAGGTCTAATTTGGACACGGCCAAGTTTGATTCTGACTTCAATGAGTATCTGGAGGAGGAGTACAAACGCAGTCAGACACTCCCCGATCCCGAGCATAGGGACTACTTCGAGGCCAGCAAAGAGGGCGGCATGTATATACATTCCCGAGGTGCTATGTGGGAATCTCAGAGCCTGAAAGTTGACCAGATGAGCATAAGGCTTTTCAACGAGTCCTACCCTATGATCCCTATTTCAGAGACAGCGTAACCCTCCCCAAAAGCCCCTGAACAGGGGCTTTCTACTACTTGAACCCTTGTCTAACCCCATTGTCAGAAGGTCTAACGACAGAACCTTTGACGGGAGGGGGATTTCATCCCATAATCTTAATTGTGTACTGCAACACACATTATTCAGATAAATTTATTCATATTATGGTTACTCAAATGGCACAAGTAGAGCAGATACATACCGATCTGATCACGACATCCAGTGATTTCAGGCGGCAGCCCTCCGGGGTAATGGATGAGGCAAAGAAGAAAGGACGGCCTGTGGCCATCCTGAATCACAGCAAGGTAGCGGGATATTTCGTTCCAGTTGAGTGCGTAACTGAAGCTCGGGACGTTAAACCGCTTACCGTGGGTGATTTGCCTCTGGCAAAGAAACTGATGGAAAAGCATAAGGAGCGGCTGGAAAGCCTCGCAAACCGATAATGATTGATGCGCAATTCGTTGCTGAAGTACAAAAACAACTCATTCAGCAAAAGGGACTGTCAGTGGCTGCGGCTGACATGGGTAAGCTGCAGGCTGCTTTGGCAAGAGTTGATAACCGCATACAGTATGGATTGATTAGTCATCCGATTGAGATAGCCGCCTGGTATGCCACAGCGATTGCTAGGGGGCACTGTTTTCCCGATGGGAACAAACGGACAGCCTATATGATCCTGGTGACATTCCTAGAGCATAACGGCTTCCCCTTTCCTATGGAGAGAGCTGAGATCCTGGAAGACAAACTCGTTGAGCTTGCAGCCGACCAAATCACTACAGATCAACTCATCGACTGGCTAGTGTCTTTGTTCCAATAAAGTCCAGATGTGGCAAAAAATAGACTAGATGTGGCAGAACTAAGTTTTTGCCACTCGTAGGGGTTCAATGCCCAACCGTACGAAAACGTACGCTAAGGAAAGTTAGTAGGGAAAAAGCTCCCTTTTGAAGTTTTTCCCGCTTTACCTCCTAAATCACAAGTTTGGAGACAGCAGATCGGGCTTAACGTACGTTTTCGTTCCATTGAGCAGTAGCCCCCATCTATCTCTTAATCATTCACCAGGCCGAAAAATAACTTTGGTGTATGCCTGCAAATAACTTTAATTTTCATATGGTTTTGGTTCTGATATAGCAATGGCAATCTCAAGGCTGGCAGCAAGCAGATTGTCTTTTTAATTGCTATTGGTAGAACCATGAAAAAACTAGAACTATTGAAAGAAGTTGAAGACCTAAAAAAGAGAATTGCAGCCTGCAGTCGCGAGTACGAGGTGAAGCTTGATCGTGTGGTCATTGAACACCATCAGAAAGCTCTTGAGGAATTCGAAGAATTCTTTAAAGGGCAGAATTTCCAAGTAGCCACATCGGAGATGAGATCCTCTGGAAATTCAGGAAAAATGAAAAAAATAACTGCAACATATAATGAACTGTCTTTTTCG
>NZ_JBYVJU010000028.1:0-6949 GCF_058147085.1 Parendozoicomonas sp. 209JJ7-1
GCATTGGGCAGGAAAATATCTCGACCGCTGGTGTACACGCGTCATGCGCTCCCAACTGGAACCGATGAAAAAAGTAGTGAAGACGGTTAGACGACACAAAACTCTTATCCTGAACTGGTTCAGGGCAAAAAAAGCGTATTCCAGCGGCATTGTTGAGGGTCTGAATACCAGGATAAAACTCACTACGAGAAAATCATACGGCTTCAGAACCTACAGATGTGCGGAAATCGCTTTATATCACGCACTTGGGAAACTGCCTGAACCAGAAATGACCCACAGATTTTGCTGACGAGGCAAAAATATAAAGGGTTGGACAGTCGGCAAAGAGAACCCCACAGGCTCCATAAAAACCGCCGAAGCCATCCTGGAATTTTGGACAGCGGACCTTCAACAGAGCGCCCGTATTTCAAGATTAGCCGTTACCACTTTGAGATTCCTGGGATAATGGCCTTCCAAAACAGCAGTACAGCTGCCATTAATAACCTGCGTAAGATCGGTGCTCACCGCCAGGAAGCTCGATTAGAGACGGACCGTATTGAAGATAACCTGGCCCGGTCTTTCAGGGAACGAGGCTTTCAGGTTATCAAGGGTTTTCACCCCGAAACTCGGAATAGCTTGAACTGTGGAGAGATTGATCTTATCTGCTTCAAGGATAACCAGTTACTGGTTATAGAGGTGAAATCCACCTACCTGCGCAGCACCATTGAAGAGATCTGGCATTATAAAACCCGCACGCTTCGCAAAGCTGGTGAACAGGTACGTCGCAAGCGGGCAATGGTCGAGTGGCTGATTCAACATGAGCCACAGACCTTATCGAAGCTGAATCTTCCAAATGGACAGCCACTATCGATCCATGGCTGGATAGTGGACACCAGCATCGAATGTGACCATGAGCTGTTTTCTGGCGTTGTAAAGTCTCCCTGGAGGAGATTCTTATAGCGCTGAGGGATGATGTTTACCCGCTGACAGGCGGATCAACAATAGATGAGAGCGACCAGATTCACGAGTTCTCGCTCTATCCTGAGGGATTTTCTGCCCAGGCGTTTATTGGCGTTATCGAAGAGGAACACATCTGGAAAAAAGCACTTAACGGTGTGCGTCAGCCTGTTGATGCCGATACACCCAGAGCCTCCTGATAAACCTTTCCGGCGAGTGCTACACACCGCACTCGCATATCTATCCAGCAGCAGTCGGAGGAAATACCCCAACAGTTTGAAGGCCTGAGCCATCCATGGCAAGTGTGAGATTCACGCTATCGAGCACATAACCCAAAGCTTTATATCCCTTCTCCCTGCGTTGCTTCATACGTGATAAGACAGAAATGGCAGAATCGGCATAGTCATAAACTATCACCTCGCCCTTTCCTTCATACTCACGGTGTACCCTCCCCGCATATTGAGCCAGGGTTCCTTTCCAGGAAACAGGTAGTGCCAGAAAAAGAGTATCCAGTTTGGGGAGATCAAACCCTTCACCCAAATACCGGCCGGTTGCCACAAGAGGGACTGGATCATGAGAGCCTACCATCCTTTCAATAACCGCCTGTCTGCTCTTATCTTTCATACCTCCATGGAGAATTTCGGCCGTATGTCCTGCTGCACGCAAAGCCTCGTGCAACAGGCAGGCATGCTCTCTTCTCTCGGTCAGAATGACCGGATTTCGCCCCGCGCTAAGCGCAGAGAGTACATCCTCAATAATTTTCTGGTTCCGCTGTTCATTACTCGCCAGCCATTGGTAAACTTCTGAAATATGCGGCCTTTGCTCAAGCCAGTCGGCGGGTGGCAATAATCCAGTTTCCCGAAAGATCACCCTGCGAAGGTGCTCACTTCTTTTCTCGGTAGCCTTATATCGAACAGGCCCGGCCTGAAGGTGAATAATGGGCTGGTGGCCATCCTGTCGGTAGGGCGTAGCAGTTATGCCCAGAACATAGCGACTTCTTACTTCACTGAGCAGCATCTCATAACGAGGGGCTGAGAGGTGATGGCATTCATCAATAATGATCTGACCATACTCGTGCACTATAGGGTTAACGCGGCTTATTCCTTTAAAATCGCCGCTTTTACTGATCAGGCACTGGTAGGTGGCAATATCAATCATGCCAGATGGCTTCTTCTTTCCGCCAGTTATCAGCCCCATATCGGATACATTAAGAAATGCCTGCGCCCTCTCACGCCATTGATCAACCAGTTGACGGCTATGGACAAGTATCAGTGTATTGACTTTCCGCTTTGCCACCAGCGCCAAAGCAGTCACCGTTTTACCAAATGCTGTAGGTGCATGCAGTACACCGGTTTCATGTAGTACAAGGGTTTTTACGGCTCTTTTTTGTTCCGGCTTTAAGTGTCCCAGGAATTCACACTCTGGAAGCGCTGTACCAGAAGCCCGCTTATCTTCAACCACCAGCTCACACCCCTGTTGCTCCAGGATGTATACCACCCCTTCCAGACACCCTCTTGGCAGATGCAAATAACCATTCTCAACATGGGAGCAGGAGATAACCCGTGGAATACCCTGGGTAGAAAACCGCATAGCCTGGGTTTTAAAGAAAACCGGATTGGGAAACGAAGCCAGTTTTTTCATCCTGACCAGCAGCCGGGCTGGGAGTTCCCGAATAGGAATGTACAAGCCATTGGCCATAACGGTCTTCAGCGTTTGAGGACAGCCCTCAATCTTTCCAGACGACTGGGGCAGGCCAACCTCCCATGGTGCAAACTCTGGAATCGGACTTTGCTGGTGGCTAAAACGGGACTGATAGGTATCAACAAGTTCACGCACTTTTTCATGGGGTACCCGTTCAACTTCTCTCAAATGCAGCCACTGATCAGGGATGGGCTTAAATTCATCATCAACAAAGATGCTGAAGCCCTGCTGACGAGGAGCAAACTGCAAAGGCAACGCAATCAGATTGCCAAATCCACCTCTGGGCAAAGTGTCCTGGTTGGGAAAGAAACGGTCATAGGAGTCAAAGCTGAGTTCCGGACAGGCATCCATGGCCTGGTCAAGCAGGAAGCTTCCCATTTGTCTGGCATCCTTCGCAGACACTGGCGATGAAAAGAAAATCCAGACATGGGCACCATTGCCTGAACGGGAGATTTCCGTATAACAGTCGACAAAATCACACTGACAGGCTTTTACAAACGCCGATGTCTCTTCCCGCCAGCTCTTTTTATCAAAATCAACGGCCAGGAACAGACAGGTGCTATCAGCTCGCAGGGGATAGATGCCAAGGGTGCGTTTCCCGGTCAAGTGACCATGGACAGCCTTTTCTGTGTAGGTTTCAAAATTACTATGTGAGCAGTCGGTACATTTCACCTTTGGCTTCTGGCACAGGCCTGGCCGCCATTCGTTATGGCAAGCCGGTGAATAGCCTGACTTCCCTGAGGTATGACTCTGCCAGCGTGCGGCGATAACATCATCCCGCCCCTGAAACAGCGATCTGAAGATACGGATTTTTTCCTCGGCAGTAAAAGGAACAAGTGCCGCCCGCTGTTCAACTCTCTGTTCCGGGTTGCCTGACAACAATTGACTACGTCTGATCAACAACTGTTGGCGCTCTTCTTCGAGGGCCTGCAGACGTTGCTCGATCTTTTGGAGTTCTCCAGTGTATCCGGGTAACCGTAAGGTGCTCATCAAATATTAGCGATCCAGTGAAGTATTGAAACACTGTTTAACTGTTCAGCGCTTTCAAATAAATCAGACCCTTCTCACTCAATCGATAGGTCTGCTTCGGACTGTTCGGACGTTCAGGGTAGCTCATCACAACCAGTTCACTTTCAATCGCCGGCGTTAAATAGCTTTTACGAAAGCTGGGTCGGTGTTTCAGTTGCAGCCGCTCCATCAACTATTTGCACTGTCCACCTTCGGAGCACAGCACTCTGATCAACTTTTTAACTTGATCGCTAGCTTGGTCGGTCACTTGCCCTTATGCCCACCAAGGGAAGGCTCTGATTTTTACATTACAAACTCAGAGGAAGCACCGCTGCCATACAGCTCTTGACTCAGCGTACTAAACTGCTTTTGCAGAACCCCAAGAAGGTAACCCTCAAACTTCTCTTTACCCAGAGTACGGCCATAAATATCCGATGGCAGAAAACGGCGCATTTCGTTTTGGAAAGCACCATCAGAAACCATTGCCGGCAGTGACAGGTTCAGCTTCTGTAACCGCTTTTCAAAATCATCAAGATGGTAATCATGGATTTTTTTCCTGACCAGCTCTGCATTCAGCTTTGCGCCCTGCTGCTGAAGCCAGGGTAGATCCCAGATATCCCGAAAACGGATATAATTCTGGGTGGCTGGCAGTGAGATCAACTTGTCGGCCATCACTTCATCCAGTGTTTCTGTGAAGACCAGGGTATCGTTATAACCGTCTGGCAGAAAACTATAGTTTACCCGTAGCGGCAAGGCTTCTCGGGTATAGGCTGGGACATTTGCGACGTCAATCTTGATTTTTTGTCTGGGAGTATCTTTCCTGCGAGGAGCTGTCACCACAGATATCTGCCACTTGTCGACATTCATCTCCGCGTAGACAGGGTCTTTCCTGAGCGTTGCCGGCTCCTTTACCTGCACCTCAAGGCCATATCGGGCACCAATATAATCTTCAATGCAGGTCTTCATATTGGTCAAGGATGCGGATGAGAAAGCGATACCTCCGGCAAAATCCAGATCCTCACTGAATCGGTTACCACCATGGCACAGCCGAAGCGAAGTTCCCCCTTGAAACACCAGGTTATCCAGCAACCCTTCTCGCTCAAGGCAAAACAGAATATCGTAATGAAGCAGCTCCTTTTCTACCACAGGGCGCATTAATGCCAAGGCATCATTTTGCATGATGCGCTCAACCAGCCCGGCAAAATCTTCAGTGTTCATCTTCATAAACCAGAGACTCATCAACAAGGTGCACATTTCTGCCTACCCGCTTGAGATCACGGAAGGCGGCTTGCTTCATGGCAATTTTCAAAGGCCGGTTACGATCAACAATACTGTCCAGAATATCCCCAACAGACCGCTTGGTATGGGTAAACTCAAGGGTTCCAAACGGCGTTCTATACTCCCCTTTACGACCAGTAGTCATAATGGTCAGCCGGTCCACAGGAATCTGGGAGATTACCCCATATTCAGACAAGGCAGACTCCAAGCTGATATAGCTGTACTCCCCCCGGCGCAACGCTACCGCAATATGCTCGAGCACATCAGCTTTGCTGTTTTGGGAAAGGGCATAAACATAAACCCCCTTCACAGCCCGCCAGAGAATCTCGTTCTTGACCAGACGCGCTAGCCCGGCATGAAATGCCTTGGAGCCATCTTCAAAAAAGACTCTGGCCAAGTCCCGTGAGGTAAAGACCGAGCGCCCCCTTCGATCCAAGTCTGAGAGCCGCTTTAGAGCGGTAGCCTGATCCATAGCGAAGGGCCTATATTGACATATATACCACATATATATGGCATATTTGTCCACTTATCGCAAATAAACAAGTAGACATTAAATCTAACCATAAGTGGAACAAGTGTCCACTAAATAAAGAGCAAGAGCCATACGCCAGTGGCAGGAAAGATGACGCAATATAAAAGGAAGCTGTCAGTTGGTACTTCGCGGGATTATAAAAAGGGAAAGGGGAACTCTTAGCTTCTGTTAAGCACCCGTAACCAATTGATAATAATCATATTTTCAAAAAAACATGTCTTTATAGTTCCTTGCGGGAAACTTTACTGCTTATCAAGACTTAATAATAGGTCTATTATCCGGTCTTATAAGAGAGGAGAACTATTATGGCTTCACAAATCCTAACTGATATTGCCGCCAGCATCTCTGAGCTGAAAGCCAACCCCATGAAAGTTGTTGCTAGCGGTGAAGGGCTTCCTATCGCTGTTCTAAATCGCAATGAACCAGCCTTTTACTGTGTACCAGCCAAAGCCTATGAGGCAATGATGGAACTCATCGAGGATATGGAACTCATTGAGCTGGTCAAAGAAAGAGCAGATGAAGAGTCTGTTAAGGTTTCTCTCGATGACCTATGAACTGACCTTTAAGAAATCTGCTCTTAAAGAATGGAAAAAACTGAACCCCACGGTTAAAGAACAATTCAAAAAAATTCTGGAGCGAAGGCTACTTGAGCCACATGTTCCTTCTGCAAAAGTTGCTGGAGTTCCAAACCTTTACAAAATAAAGCTGAGACAGCTGGGTTACAGGTTGGTCTATTCCGTATCCGATCAAACAATCACAGTCGATGTTATTGCCATTAGTAAACGAAACCGGAATGAAGTTTATCAAATAGCCTTATCCCGGTTGTTTCATTAAGCGACATAACACATACCTTCGAAGTAACTGTCGACTTCCCTCAAATAACCAAGTAGTAGCCAAATGAGGGAACACAGGACTGCACATTTATCAATATTTTGTGGCCCAGCTGTGGGGTGGAGGTTAAAATTCAGCGTCTTCGACATGCTTTTATACCCATACGCTGCCATTTTTCTCTTCTACAGAAGACGCTGTGGTGGTGCAGGCTTATCGTTCAGTAGAGTATCAAATATTCTTGAGCAGATTGATAAAGCAAAACCACTATCTGTGATCGCACTCGAATTCCTGAGACAAAAAGGCTATCTCGCACTGCTCGCCTACGCAAAAGATGAAATCAGCCATTCGGACCTCGCTGAGTGAATTCAGATACTTCCCAACTTGCTTCATTAAGCCATCGTAATCGTTCATTTCTGCCCACTGCCTTTGATGTCCTGCACCAGTAAAGCTAATTTGCACATCAACAGAAAATTTACCACTCCTCACCATATTGCTTTGGAGGCGTCCCCTGCTCTTCCTTGATCGTGATAGTTTGGGGGCTGATAGTTTGGGGACTGATAGTTTGAAGGCGGTCACTGTCCTCTTCCTCCAGGCTGATATCAAACTCCCAGCTGTCTCCATAATCAAACAGAAATTTCAGCGTCATTCCCACTCTTGGTGATA
>NZ_JBYVJU010000029.1:0-6832 GCF_058147085.1 Parendozoicomonas sp. 209JJ7-1
ACTTGTTACATGGCGGTAACTCAATTGCTGGCCTTTAAATGAACTATTGTCGAAGCATGGATAGACAATGCTCTAATACAACTTCGTTGTCGATTATTACTATGTTTAGTTTCTTTCTAGCTCTAGTGATATTTTGAAACAACATTTTTACTGAATGATAGTAAGTAGAGCCAGTATAAATTAAATCACCATTGCTATCATAGGAAAATAGCCTGTCAATTATTACCGCAACATTATCAAATTCTTGGCCAATAACCTTGTGTGAATTCTGGCTATTTATATCCGAATATGTTTCGTGATGTTCTGTTGAGAAACGCGAAGGCGTAAACCTTAAAATCTCCCATTCTTTTCTGTCTAAGTTTTGTAGATAACTTCTACCATCTTCCAGGTTGTTGAAATAGTTTAATTCTATATTATCTCTAGTTGTTAAGGGGATTTTTCGCTTATTGTTAAATAGGTTTTTTATAAAGGTAGAGATTTCTTTGTTTGACCTAACTTTTTCAGAAAGCCTATGATTAATTACTCCGACAATACTTTCTATTTTTTGATCGATCTTCCGGTTTTTTTCTACAGATGAAAGTGTTTGCAACTTGTCATAAGAATATACACATTTACCATTACTGGCGTTGATTTCTTGTACAATATTATCAAGTTGATTGTCGTAGATTCTTTGTGCTTCGTCTATGAATATCACATCATATGCAGACAATTTGTAACTATTAATATCCCGTATAGGTACGATATTCCATCCGCTGGCTGTCAGTTGATGCTGTCCAGGATTAAGGTATCCACAATGGAAGATTATGATCTTCTTGTGATCTTTCCTTAAGGTTTTGGCGATGTCATATACAAGAAGAGTTTTACCTGTCCCCGCACTGCCTGTGATTGAAATATGATGAGATTTTTTACTAGAGTTGAGTAGCCGTAAAGTTTGTGTCTTTATTTCTTCTTGTTGATTTGTTAAAAAGTATTCGTTGTTTAGGAATTTTTGGGTCGAGTTGAAAGGGGAGACAAGATAATTTGAAGGGTTGAATAGCTTGTCAATATTTTCATGTGTTTTTACTTCTTGGTCTATTAATAAACCATCAAGTGCTGAAGCTTCTATTTTAACTAAGCTCTCATCATTATTTAGGAAATAAAGCTCCTTGGAATCAGCTATAAATGTGATATTGTAAATTTTGCTTCCAAGGTAACTTAGATAATATTTATTCCTAATGAGCTGTTTTTTTACTTTATCTTTAGTGCTTGTTTTTTTTAACTCTACATTGATAATAAATCCTTTACCAAAACGTAGTAGATCAAATTCTTTACCTATTTGTGGTATCGAATACCCTACGTAAAAACTATTGAATATGTTTGTGTTAATGGTTTTAGAGTGCAGGGTTTCGACCAAACATCTTAAGTCGTCAACTTCGTCATTCTTAATATTTATCCCGTAGTATTTCAAATAATCATTGTAGGATTGAGTATCCAGTGATTCATGTGCTTGTACAAGCGAAAGGATGTTTATACTTTTCAATGCTTCTTGCTCTAAGATCTCAGTCGTAGAATGAAATAAATGTGTGAGGGAATACTGATGTTTATTGAGCCATGTAACGCCTAAATCAGGTGCGCCGTAGGCGTCACTTGGATTTACTTGTTAGGCGAGTTTTTGGTTAGAATGATCTTGGAAATTCTCCGGTAATAATAAATATAAACATCCTACCTTCATCAGTTACGTCATAAGATGAATTTTTATTTTCAATTAAGTTCTTACTTAATAGAGAGGAACGCTGTAAATCTAAATTATCGTTGGTAAGATTTCTTAAGAATAACTCATGGCTAGTCAGCTCCTCTCGTTCAGCTATTACAATGGGATTCTTTGGGCTAAATCCTCTCTCATAATCTATCATCGATTCCCAGCTTGAATGGCCAATGAGGCATTCTATTTCTGGGTCACTAAGAGTTGATAGAATATGTATAGCTTTTTTACGATATTCCCATTCTATGATAGAAACAAAGTAGTTGCCTGGAACAGCAATGGAAGCTAACCACTTAAGGCGTTTCTTAGAAGGTGATTTTACTGACTCAAGTATAGAAGTCTCAGCAATATGGTGAAATTCTTCAGAATCTAGAATATCTTTTTTCTCTAGTTTCTCAATCCGATCATTCATATTTTGAATAAATTCATACAACCTATCCATACGCTGATTAGGGATTTTATCAATCATATACTCGACGATAAAACTTCCATAGGGAACAATTCCGCAGAAAGCTTTGTATAGTTTTACACGTCGATCAACGTTTAACTCTTCCATTGCGGTATGACTCCTTGCGCCTAACGCCTAAATCAGGTGCGCCGTAGGCGTCACCTGGATTTACTTGTTACATGGCACTTGCCACGATGATGATTTTCATTGATTTTATCTATGCCGCCATGACCTACGATTTTTCTTCTTTTTAAATTTATAACTTTTGTTGGTTCTTGGCTTATTCTTTTTCCATGTTATATCGGAATAAGCTTTTATGAAATATGAGCCAACAAGAGACATTACTGCAATGAATCCATATAGGATCAGATAGCTAATCCATTTCGGAACATTCCCTACACCATAGTAATCATCCGCCAGATTAACCAATAAAACCGTTGCTGTTCCAGTTCCAATGAATAAAGCTAGAGAAAATATTTTATGTTGTATATTTGTTTTCAATCCTGACACAGAATTCTATGATTGCTGAGTTGTTATGATGCCATGTAACGCCCGCATCAGGTGCGCCGAAGGCGTCACTTGGATGCGCTTGTTAGGTGCTTACCCGGTTTGCATTGAATGTGCCGCACCACGATACGAAGTGCGCACTTTGGTTGTGGCTGGCTGCACGAATGTATGGACACAAGACTTAACGCCGCAAGCTGTGAGCTTAAACAAAGCACAGATTTTTATAGCGGCGCGACTCGAAGGAATGAACTCCGATGTTTTTAGCCAGCCTTGCACAATAAAGCCGATGTTTTTTCAAGGTTGAACACAATTGTTTGCCTGGTGATTTATGCACAATGATTATGCTGGCGTTGGCAACTGAAAGGTCTGAACTCGGAGCTAAAACGCCGCAAACGCTTTACTCGACGACGATAGAAATTTAAATTGCGGCGTAACTCGGGGAAACAACTCCTATCTCTCCCAACGCCAGCCAACACAATAAAGAATGCTACTTTATCAGACTTGAAGTTTACTCAGCTTCACCTAACGCCCGCATCAGGTGCGCCGAAGGCGTCACCTGGATGCGCTTGTATGGCGCTTGGTATGCACAATGTAACCTAAAATTGAACCCGCAGAGAAAAATATTGGCCATTGCACAAATATTAAAAACCTGAAAAGTTCATTTTCACCGTCAGGGCCAGGATCAATACCGAAAAATTCAATGTATATTTCTGTAAGATGTGGTGTCAGAAGAAATGACAATATAACTACTGAAACTATCCCCATGATTAATGATGTTAAATATTTCACTGGGAAACCTCCCAGAAAAGTACTTTCTTTGAATCCTCAAAGTCTGAAAATCTATCTGTTATGGAGTGGAGACCAAAACTACCAAATCTTAGATTGATTCTTGCCCATGATGTTAAATCTGTAATCCGACTTCCATTCCAGAGATCAATATGATCACCAGAACGATTTCTAAAACTCTCTTTCTTTCCATTTACGGTCCTTTGCCAATAATCTTTGAAAAATATTATTCCTTTTTTTCCTGAGAGTTTATCAGAAAACTCTTTTGGGCTAACTTCAACTGCTTGTTTAAGTCCAGGGAATGATACTTTTTGAAGTCCTGCTGCTAATTCTTCAGCACGGATGACATGACCTGCTGATTTCGGATGACCATGCCAACAATGAACTACACCGGGAATATCTGTGGTTTTGACGCCACACTCAACCAAAGCAACACCGACACGAATTGCACATTGGTTTGAAAAGTTCTTTTTTCCATTTGTTGTACAGGGATTTTCATCACCCGTAATTGTAGGATGACTATTCCATAGTTTCTTGAATGTAATCATATGAATACTCCGTTTCATGATTGTTGTAGTGATTGCGCCTAACGCTTGGTTCAGGTGCGCCGTAGGCGTCACCTGGAACCACTTGTTAGGCGAATTTTACTCGGTGATTTCGTAGTGCCTTTCGACACCTGTTGTAACATTACCCCAAACAGAATTTTTGACTCTGTTTTGGTGAAACTCAAATGCTGCTCTATCTGTGAACTGTTCATAGACGCTGAATTTGTGAAGATCGTTGGGGTCTTGCTCTACAGAAAAGCAGATATAACCATCTTCAGCTCTCGTATTTTCGATATGTCTTGAAAGTTCATTGAGAACCTCTGACAAAGAGCTATCTGGGACAAGAATGTAACCAGATAATATGATTTTACTCATCCTATTTTTTCTCAAGCCAAGACAACCACTTTTTCTTCATGATTGTTTCGACATCTATGTCATAGTTATTCGCGAGCAATAATATCTGACCCAGTACGTCAGCAACTTCACTTTCAAAGTCGTTTCTCAATTCCTCGGAGCTTTTGCCCTTGATTCGAGCTTGGCCTTTCATTTTCAAAAAGCTTTGAGTTAACTCTCCGACCTCTTCAGTGAGTTTAAGCATAAACCATTCATCAGATCGATCTATTGAATGATTTTTAGCATAAAACTTTGATACTTCTTCGACACCGCTCGTTAATTCGGAAATTTTCATGAAGATACTACAGAATGAAAAGGATGATTACTCGATGTTTGGGGTTCGCCTAACGCCCGCATCAGGTGCGCCGAAGGCGTCACTTGGATGCGCTTGTTAGGTGCTTACCCGGTTTGCATTGAATGTGCCGCACCACAATACGAAGTGTGCACTTTGGTTGTGGCTGGCTGCACGAATGTATGGACACAAGACTTAACGCCGCAAGCTGTGAGCTTAAACAAAGCGCAGATTTTTATAGCGGCGCGACTCGAAGGAATGAACTTCGATGTTTTTAGCCAGCCTTGCACAATAAAGCCGATGTTTTTTCAAGGTTGAACACAATTGTTTGCCTGGTGATTTATGCACAATGATTATGCTGGCGTTGGCAACTGAAAGGTCTGAACTCGGAGCTAAAACGCCGCAAGCGATTTACTCGACGACGATAGAAATTTAAATTGCGGCGTAACTCGGGGAAACAACTTCTATCTCACCCAACGCCAGCCAGCACAATAAAGAATGCTACTTTATCAGACTTGAAGTTTACTCAGCTTCACCTAACGCCCGCATCAGGTGCGCCGAAGGCGTCACTTGGATGCGCTTGTTAGGCGCTTACCAGGTTTACACGGAATTTGCCTACAACGATACACAGAAACGCCGTGTGCACTTTGTTTTGGCTGGCATGACACGAATGCCTTTGCACAAGATTTAAACGGCGTAGACTGTAAACTTTTACGAAATATAGACGGCGCTACCTAAAAAGGAATGAGCTCAGATGTTTGTTGCCAGCCTTGCACAATAAAGCCGATTCTTTTTCAAGGATGGACACAGTTGTTTGCCTGGTGATTTTTGCACAATCGCTATGCTGGCGTTGGCAACTCGAAGGCCAGAATACAGAGCTAAAACGCCGCAAACGCTTTACTCGACGCCGACACAAATTTAAATTGCGGCGCAACTCAGGGAAACAACTCCAATCTCTCCCAACGCCAGCCAACACAATGAAGGATGTTACTTTATCAGACTTGAAGTTGACTTTGCTTCGCCTAACGCCTAAATCAGGTGCGCCGTAGGCGTCACCTGGATTTTCTTGTTAGGTGCTAGTCGTTTGAATGTAGGGAAGAATTTAAACCACCCCAAACAGACGACTTAGTTGGCAAAACCTCAACAACACCTGTTTGGCTGTTTCGTCTGAACAGTAGGTTTGACTTGCCTGAGAGTAATTTTGCTGAAACCACCTCACCATCAGGAGTTTTGACTTTTGTTCCTGCAGTGACATAAAGCCCAGCTTCGACAATACATTCATTGCCAAGTGAAATACCAATTCCTGCATTTGCGCCAAGAAGAGAATTTTCACCAATAGAGTTGACCTGTTTTCCACCTCCGGACAATGTTCCCATAATAGAAGACCCTGCACCAACATCTGAGCTTTCACCGACAACAACTCCCGGTGTCACTCGGCCTTCTACCATAGAGTTTCCAAGTGTGCCTGCATTAAAGTTTACAAAACCTTCATGCATTACTGTCGTTCCTGAAGCCAAGTGCGCTCCCAGCCTTACTCTATCAGCATCACCGATTCTGACTCCTTGAGGAACAATGTAATCTGTCATGCGTGGAAACTTATCAATTGATGCAACCTGTAAGTGAAAATTATCAGATGCAACCTTTGCTCTTAAAGCATTTATATCTGAGGGTAAAACAGGGCCTGCGTTACTCCATGCGACATTGGGTAATAAGCCAAAGATTCCATCCAAAACCAATTCGTTTGGTTTAGCTTTGCATTCTGACAAGAGATGTAGCCTGAGATAAGCATCTTCAGTTGATACAGGAGCATCATTGAATGGGTCTATTTCGATTTCAAAATATTCCCCTTTTATGAATCCGTATTTTTCAGCTGGACATGATCGTACTATTGGAGATAAATCCTGTGGATACCAAGAATCTATCGTTTTGCCTGTTGATACGTGTATGTATCGATGACCTTCTCTTTTTATTTTCATTACTACTCCATAGTTGAAGGTTTGGTGGCACCTAACGCCCGCATCAGGTGCGCCGAAGGCGTCACTTGGATGCGCTTGTTAGGCTTTGGTTTGTTTTACCCAAAACTTGAAGCGAACAAAAATAATACAAATCCAAAAAGAAAG
>NZ_JBYVJU010000030.1:0-6100 GCF_058147085.1 Parendozoicomonas sp. 209JJ7-1
CTGCTCAAGTAATCAGTCAACATCAACATATGATTAAAAAATTAATTTGTGCTTTTTTCATGATGCTCTCTTGTGTAGCCTACGGAGAAGTTGAAGCTATTGGTAAGGAAACTATGAATTCTGAAGCATATATACCTCCAGAAATGCCAAATTATCCTCAAAATTATGAGGAGGTAATGATCACTTTTGCTCCTTACTATAAAGAGAAGCGGCCTCTGGCATATTTCTTTGAATTATACATTGTTGACATTTTAGGCAAACTTCCCGGCACTACCACAAACGCTCTTTCAGAGTTCTCTCAAAAACACCCAACATTTTTCGAGAGTACAAATGGTAGCTGGAGAAATTATGTAAAGGAAAATTTGCATCTTTCTGATACAATTGAGATAGCAATATGGGATTTATGGATACGTAATTCACAAGTCGCAGAGAAAGATGGTTGGGTTTATCACCCTTGGCATTATGCACAAAACTTTTCTGATAATTACTTCATTGACAAAAGCAAAGTTGACATTTGGCCAGGGAACTCATTAGAAGAAGCCAAACAACGAATTGCAGTCTATCAACAAAACGCAGCTAACAAGTAAATCCAGGTGACGCCTACGGCGCACCTGATTTAGGCGTTAGCTGTTAAAGGTGAGTTTGTCATTCCTTTTGTTCTGGTTCAGCATAATCATCGAGAAGAAATAGAGAAGCTGTCGTAAACTTCGAGCGTTAAGTTCAGTGAAAAGCTGGCAGTTGAGTTTAGCGTAAATGCTTTTCGAGTTAAGCCGGGTAAAGTTCAGTCTTTTTGGTGGCATTCCATGCCACATCACCGTTGCCACAAACCCGGCATCAGCTTTTTCGTTTTTGCTTTCATCGTGTGCCAGCTCAACGAAGAACTGAGGTAAAAAGGTAGGGCAAATATCTTCAGCTTTACCAAGCGAAGAAGGTTTCTTTGTTCATGGTTTGCTGGCGATTAAGTTCAACGCAAAGACTTTTCGTGTTAAGCCGGTGCAGAGTTCAGTCTTTTTGGTGGCATTCCATGCCACATCACTGTTGTCACAAACCCGGCATCAGCTTTTTCGTTTTTGCTTTCGTCGTGTGCCAGCTCAACGAAGAACTGAGGTAGAAAGGTAGGGCAAATATCTTCAGCTTTATCGAGCGAAGAAGGTTTCTTTGTTCATGGTTTGCTGGCGATTAAGTTCAGCGCAAATGCTTTTCGTGTTAAGCCGGGCAGAGTTCAGTCTTTTTGGTGGCATTCCATGCCACATCACTGTTGTCACAAACCCGGCATCAGCCTTTTCGTATTTGCTTTCATCATGCGCCAGCACCAGAAAGCCGAGGCCAGCAAGGTTGGGCAAAACTGCAAAGTTCAGTTTAAAAAAACAGCTAACAAAAAAATCCAGGTGACGCCTACGGCGCACCTGATTTAGGCGTTAGGTGAAGCTGAGTAAACTTCAAGTCTGATAAAGTAGCATTCTTTATTGTGCTGGCTGGCGTTGGGTGAGATAGGAGTTGTTTCCCCGAGTTACGCCGCAATTTAAATTTCTATCGTCGTCGAGTAAAGCGTTTGCGGCGTTTTAGCTCCGAGTTCAGACCTTTCAGTTGCCAACGCCAGCATAATCATTGTGCATAAATCACCAGGCAAACAACTGTGTTCAACCTTGAAAAAACATCGGCTTTATTGTGCAAGGCTGGCTAAAAACATCGAAGTTCATTCCTTCGAGTCGCGCCGCTATAAAAATCTGCGCTTTGTTTAAGCTCACAGCTTGCGGCGTTAAGTCTTGTGTCCATACATTCGTGCAGCCAGCCATAACCAAAGTGCACACTTCGTATTGTGGTGCGGCACATTCAATGCAAACCGGGTAAGCACCTAACAAGCGCATCCAAGTGACGCCTTCGGCGCACCTGATGCGGGCGTTAGGTGAAGCTGAGTAAACTTCAAGTCTGATAAAGTAGCATTCTTTATTGTACTGGCTGGCGTTGGGTGAGATAGGAGTTGTTTCCCCGAGTTACGCCGCAATTTAAATTTCTATCGTCGTCGAGTAAATCACTTGCGGCGTTTTAGCTCCGAGTTCAGACCTTTCAGTTGCCAACGCCAGCATAATCATTGTGCATAAATCACCAGGCAAACAATTGTGTTCAACCTTGAAAAAACATCGGCTTTATTGTGCAAGGCTGGCTAAAAACATCGAAGTTCATTCCTTCGAGTCGCGCCGCTATAAAAATCTGTGCTTTGTTTAAGCTCACAGCTTGCGGCGTTAAGTCTTGTGTCCATACATTCGTGCAGCCAGCCACAACCAAAGTGCACACTTCGTATCGTGGTGCGGCACATTCAATACAAACCGGGTAAGCACCTAACAAGCGCATCCAAGTGACGCCTTCGGCGCACCTGATGCGGGCGTTAGGCGAAGCAAAGTCAACTTCCAGTTTGATAAAGTAGCATTCTTTATTGTGTTGGCTGGCGTTGGGAGAGATTGGAGTTTTTCCCCTGAGTTGCGCCGCAATTTAAATTTGTGTCGGCGTCGAGTAAAGCGCTTGCGGCGTTTTGGCTCTGTGCTCTGGCCTTCGAGTTGCCAACGCCAGCATACCTATTGTGCAAAAGTCACCAGTCAAACAACTGTGTTCAACCTTAAACAAGCATCGGCTTTATTGTGCAAGGCTGGCTAAAAATATCGAAGTTCATTCCTTCGAGTCGCGCCGCTATAAAAATCTGTGCTTTGTTTAAGCTCACAGCTTGCGGCGTTAAGTCTTATGTCCATACATTCGTGCAGCCAGCCACAAACAAAGTGTAAACATCGTATTGCGGTGCGGCAATTTCAGTGCAAACCGGGTAAGCGCCTAACAAGCGCATCCAAGTGACGCCTTCGGCGCACCTGATGCGGGCGTTAAATGGCAAAACCAACATTCACATGAATATCAAGGTAAAGTGAAGCGCAGCAATGCTTTTCATTGTGATGATCATATTTTCAATATGGAAAGGTAAAGCCCTTCTTGAAGTTGACTCCTGTCTTGATGCACGAGGTAGATTCAACTATGAAAGTCTTGTTTGTGAGAATCACTTAATAAATGAATAAAGCCATTTCATCAGTATTTTTTGCAGCTCTTCTTATCATCTCGCTGGTTCAGCTAGCAGGAGTTTCAGAAAAATTGGTTCATGGCATATGGATGTATTTAAAGTTTTATTCATATGGTGGCGGTGGCTACACGACTCTCAATACGACAATCACTGTCATTGTCTTCTTCGTATCATTAACAAGCACAGTCATATGTACTGCTATAGAAGTAAAATACAAATTTGCAAAGGTTTGCAGCAATTTATCAAAGGTAGCCTGCATAGCAAATCTTATAATCCTATTGGCATTATCACTCAGTCCAATTGGGCGGCTAGTGTAGTGCAATTTGCCATTTAACAAGTAAATCCAGGTGACGCCTACGGCGCACCTGATTTAGGCGTTATGTTTTTATAGTTCCTCCCGCAAATAGTCAGCTGAAATATATCCATCTGTGAACTCAAAATCAACGTCCTGCAAACCTTTTAAACCAAAGTCAAGATTTGTCTTACTTAAGCTGCGAATTTTTAAAATATGACTGAACGAGTCTATAATCTCAGTTGTGCCATCCATCCGTACATCTATTTCTTTCAGGTCAGTTAGATTATACCTACTGCTTAAAAAAATTAGAGGTTGGGCATGCTGATACATCCGATGAGGCATCAAGAAAATCTTTCCGATTTCCTTTTTAATAATTTGTTCACTTCCCCCCTTATATTCAAAATAGTCATAATATCCATATAATCCATCATGAATATCAAAATAACTAATATCTGGTTCACGATTATCTAGTGACACCTTTGTTTTATCAGGTTCATAAAGAACTAACGCTGGAAAATTCTGATATTCTTTGACATGATAAAGCTTTATTTTAACTTTGTTTCTTGTGCGTGGGTCTGTATAAACCCATCTAACATCAAACAAACTCAGATAGGCATCATCTTTTACGTATGGAGGTCTACCCCCATTATGATAAAAACACTTTGCAAAAAGTATATTCGAGAATAAAAGAAAGAAACATATTACTACAATAGATTTTTTCATAACACTTCACTCTTTATTAAGTTAAAAAATTAAAGTAGAAAAAACTAAATTTTTCTCTAACAAAGTGGTCAGAAAACATAACAAGTGCATCCAGGTGACGCCGCAAGCGGCGCACCTGATGCAGGCGTTATGCGTCTTGAGTCAAACTTCGAGAATCTCAGCATTAAATGAAGGATATTTATTTATAGGCAGATCATAAAAAATACACTCACCTTGCATCAATAGAAAATCGTAAATTCAAATCACTACTTCACTTTTAACTCAAGAAAATAATTTGGATAGTTTGTGGAAATTACAGCTAAGAAAATATCAAAGTCATCCCTTTTCAAAATATATTTCATTGGAATAGCTGGAGGTTTTTTTGCACTATTTTTAATCTTCGGTATTATGGCTATTTTTGGGGCTGAAACCGTAAAATGGAACAATGAACCCATTACGGGATTTATGGGTCTCGCTACTGCATTGCTAATGTGGCCAATCTTTAGCTTTATTTTTTCGGGTTTTCTGTGGCTAGTAAGCATTATTGGCTTATGGATATATTCATTATTCCGCCCTATCAACGTCACGTTTAAAGATGTAATCTCTCAGAAAGAGAGCAACGCATAACAAGTAAATCCAGGTGACGCCTACGGCGCACCTGATTTAGGCGTTAGCTGCCAATCAACAGTTGAGTTTCAACATGATCATATGCAAAGAGAAAAGAAGGAATGAGTTATTAAAGGCAGGTGTTCCAAATGAATTCCTTTTTGCCCTTGAGTCAAGTGAGAATTTTGAAGATTTGGAATATATAGGTAAGGAGCCTGAAAGCTTTTATTTCTATATGCCTGATGTTATCGAAAACTATAAGGTTTTAACCGGTTATGACGTCACACCAATTTATGAGGGATGCAATGGAGACACATACTATGCTCTTCTAACATCAGGTGACGAGAAACGCTTTGTTCATTTCGAGCTAGAACAGGATGCAATATACAAAGATTTTGGGGACAATTTCCAATTTGTTCTAGCCGACTTCCTCATTGATTATTATGAGTTTGCAACAGATATCAGCGTTGATAAATTAACCAAATACGGTTATGAAATTGGCTTCAAGTCGTCAAAAGAGTTATTTTTAGCACTTGCGTCCGCGGATGAAAAAAATCTTAGAAATAGCTTCGATAGTGATAGTAGTTGGCGAAAAAAGCATATTCCCAAAATAATCGAGCAGCAGCTAACAAGTAAATCCAGGTGACGCCTACGGCGCACCTGATTTAGGCGTTATGTGAAAACCCAACATTGAAGTAACATCATGTCTTTAAGAAAAATTGGTCTGGTTGGCGGGTTAAGCTGGGTATCTACCGCAGAGTATTACAAACTCATAAATGAAGGTGTACGAAGTTGTCTTGGTGGTTACAATTCAGCTCATATACTAATGGACAGCTTAAACGAGCAAGAATTCATAGATGCTTCAATTGCTGATCCAACAGATAAAAAATGTGAAGAGTTGGTTCTTGAATCTGTAGAACGACTGAAAAATTCAGGTGCTGAAATATTTGCTCTTTGTGCAAATGGTATTCACCGATTTGAGCCAGCCATAAAGCAGGAACTAGGCGTAGATATTCTAAACATTGCTAAAGCAACATCCGAAGTAATATCACAAACTCAGTATAAGCGGGTTGGTATTCTCGGAGTTCAAAAAACGATGGAAGGCAACTTTTACAAATATCAGCTTCAAGCTCAAGGTATAGAGCTAATTATTCCTGAAAAATCAGATCGTGAAATAATCCATCAAAAAATCATGGATGAGTTGGTACTCGGTAACTTCCGAGAGGAAACTTGCCAGCTCTACTACGGCATTTGCCAAAAAATGTACCGACAAGGTGCTGAGAGCATTATTCTCGGTTGCACTGAAATACCTTTACTCATGGCAAACGTAGAAAGCAGTGATTTTGTACTTCACTCAACAACTGAGCTTCATTGCAACGCAATAGTAAAAGCAGCTGTGAGCTAAGTGCAATTTTTCACATAACAAGCGCATCCAG
>NZ_JBYVJU010000031.1:0-5640 GCF_058147085.1 Parendozoicomonas sp. 209JJ7-1
TTTTTAAACAAACAGACTTTTAAGGCTTTATTGAACTTTATAAATTAATTCTGTAGCCGTGAGAAAGCGCCATTTAATCATTCATCCAGTTCAGCGAGGAAAAAATCTACAACAAATACACTCTCTCAGGTATTCATCGCATAACGCCTAAATTAGGTGCGCCGTAGGCGTCACCTGGATTTACTTGTAGGTGCCGATTTTTAAGTAGCCAGCTACTGAATCCTTGAGGATTTCTATAAGCTCTTCATCCATGTACTGATATTCATCAGGAATGTCCAATACATGGGTGGGCTTGTGAGAGAGTAACCTTGTAAATTCAGCTCTTAGCCTGTTTTTGTGCTTTTCTTCCATAACAAAAATGATATCAGCCCACTGTATATCTTTTGTACTTACAGTTTTCTTAGCCCTTGGGCTTGTACCAGCGGAACGGGCATTAATTTCGGGGTGGTCTTTCCATACCCTTTCTGCTGTTGGACTTCGCCACTGATTGCGACTGCATATAAATAGAATATTTGTCATCGTTTCTGCATTCATAGGCATTTCTTCATCAAGCTTTTGTCTTAGTGTTTTAGATGGATATTCAATGCCTAGCTGTTTAGCACGCCTGAGTTTCTCTGAACGTAAATACATTAGTTTCCAGTTCTTCTCAGGTGAAAAATGTTTTTCAGAGTGCTTTTCCTTTGCCTCTTTCTTCTTTTCTTCAGCTTGTCGCCAACCCTTGTTTCGATTGTTTTTCATTTCTATCTCTCATCTGATTATCCGGTTCAGCAGCCGCGATAATACGAGGAGATGTAGATGGTGAACTCAAGGCACCTAACGCCTAAATCAGGTGCGCCGAAGGCGTCACCTGGATTTACTTGTTACATGTCCGGCCTATATGTATTCGATAAATCGATAGAAACTCCAACTAATGAAAAGTCATCGCTAGGTTTGCTGTTCTCTATTCTCTTTAAGATTGAGCTACTGTACCTAGAAACGCTATTCATAGTATTTACGCAAAACCTAGGCCTATGCTCCCAAAACTCATGAGTTCCGTCTGACATTATATATAGAGTTACAATTCCGTTATCATTTTGTAGATCTTCTAAGGGGATAGATATGGTGTCAAAATCCATCTGCACGTTCGGAGCAATAGCTGTTGTTAGAATGCTCTTGGCTCTTTTACCTTTAAGATATTTTTTAGTGAATAGTCTTTGATCGATGAGCTGCTGATACTGAGTATGATCTTTTGTTAGCTGTACAAGCTTGTTTCTTTCTTTGATATATGCCCTGCAGTCACCAATGTGCCCTATTGTTAAACTATCTGAATTTATTAAGCAAAAGGTTAATGTTGTTGCTGCTTTTGAAAGATTTTGATCTTCAATTGAAAGGTCAATTATTCTTGACCTTATTTCACTAAATACCTCTTCAAAGCTAGTCGAGGCCAATTGGTCTTTAATGTCTGCTAGATAATTAACAGCTATAGAAGACGCTTCACTTGCTCCTTCATACGATCCTACCCCGTCAGCAATTGCAAAAAGATAACCATTTTTGACTTGGACTGGAGAAAGAATAGCATCCTGATTCTTCCTATTTATTACTTTAGGATATGAAAAAGACGCAGTTTCAATTAGTTTAATCATCACAAACTCCAATATTAAACTGCTACACCTAAAGTAATTGACTCGATATCAGAGATAACATGATTTATGTTTGAATACCTCTGCTCTTTCTCTCTACTTAAACACTTTCTGATAATCGGTTGAAAGCTTTCATTTTGTATTTTTAGATCGTCCATGACCTGACCTACAGCATAAATGTCTGTTTGTTGCGAGTATTCAGCATCATAAAATATCTCAGGTGCCATATAACTTCTAGTTCCCATCCTTTGACCAATAGCTGTAAGCGCTGTAGTTTTTCGGTCACTTTCTGTATATTTCGCTAAGCCGAAATCTGTCAGTTTATAATCACACTCAGAAAACTTCAGGATATTTTGAGGCTTTATATCTCTATGTAGGTATCCCTTGTCATGGATTTTTTTAACCCCCTGTAACAGCATTCTTGCTATTTCTACTTTCTCAATTTGTTCAAGTGTATTGCTATCTATTTGCTTCTGAAGGTCACAAACCCCTAAATCCATAACAAAATAGGGTTTTTCGGCATATTTGTTAAATAGATATATCTGTATCACATTTTTGTGGACGCACTTTGATTGGTAAATAACTTCACGGGAAAACCTTCTTTTAATTTCATCTAGAGAAACATTTGAAAGAATATCACTATGCGGGTCTAGTACCTTTCTTGCGTAGTTCCCACAATATGTTCCTTCTGAGGAGTGAAGCTCTATCTCTTCTACATATCCAAAAGCTCCTTTGCCTAGGCGCTTAACTGGCTTAATCAAATAACTGCGAAATATTTCCATTATTACTCAATATATTTTGTTGACTTGTACTATTACTCGGAACTTTAAGTTTGGAGACATGTAACGCCCGCATCAGGTGCGCCGAAGGCGTCACTTGGATGCGCTTGTTAGGTGCAGCCGTTTGCACGATAAGTTTATTGCGACTTTGTTGGTAATAATATTTTTTTGGCACGATGTCGTGCTTGCCAGTTGCAAACAAAATGCCGTTGGAAATTGCTGGCACGAACTTACAGGTGGAACTTGTTTGCACAGACTTTATTTTGCTGGTTTGGAAACACCGGTGAAACTCGTTTTGCCAGCAGGTGGAACCGATACCCCTATTTTTGTCATTTTCGATAAGGCCAGTAAATTTGTTGGCACATTCTTTATTTTTCTGGTTTGAACAAGTCTGTGCGTGCTTGATGTAGGCACAAAATTAAAGTTTGAACTTCTTGAATTTGACGTTGACGTTTGGCACCTAACGCCCGCATCAGGTGCGCCGAAGGCGTCACCTGGATGCGCTTGTTATGCGTGCCGAGGTGAGCGGCAATGTTGAGATTTTTAGCTACGCTACCGCCCACCAAAGTGAATTGGATTGTGTGATATTTGTACAGTCGCTGAGTTTCTTGTATGTACGACAGTGCAATTTTTATTTGTGAAGATTACACGGATTGAAGTGTGATTTCGAGAGCCGACATTAATAGAATGATCTCTACGTTGAGTACCTAAAGATCGCTTCTCTAGAAGGAATGGGTTTAACGGAAAGGAATCCCTCAGCCACGAGAACCAGGATTTGTCGCTTATTCAAATAATATGGAATTATACGAACAAAATAGCATTCACTCACAAAACGTCAGGCAACTTTTCACGATAGAGTTGTGATTTCTGGGTGGAAAATCACGGATTAGGGAAGTTTTCATCAGCAATTATTTCTACCCAGAAAGCTGTATCTTTATCTAGTAATTAATCACTTATCCAGTTTAGTGAGGAAAAAATATACAACAAGTACACTCTCTCAGGTATTCATCGCATAACGCCCGCATCAGGTGCGCCGAAGGCGTCACCTGGATGCGCTTGTTACATGCGTAGTAAATTTATATCTCTCAAAGGTATTCTTTTGAAAATATTTCTGAATAAATTAATGGCTTCTAAATGTTGTTACATAACACCTTATTTTTTGAGAGATATTAATGTCTAAATTAAAAGTCAAGAAAGTATGCCTTTTAAAAATATGATTCCACCAATAATTAAAAATAGCCATCCGCCAATTTTACCCATACTTCCATAAGACTTGGAATCGTTTATAGGAGTAATATAGTGAATCAATCCTAATAAAATAAGGAGGAAACCAAAAAATTCAGGGCTTATATTTGACTCCATATTTTCCATTTCTGATCAGAGTTTCGATGATACATTTTCTCAAAGGATGAGCGTGATAGCTAGTGGAAGCATGTAACGCCCGCATCAGGTGCGCCGAAGGCGGTCGCCTGGATGCACTTGTTAGGGGCAGGTCATGGTTTATACCCAAGAATATGACTGCAATCTGCTAATTGCTTTATGTAGATAGGTGTCACGCCAAGCTGCTTTATGATCATTCCACTTCGATATAAAGCTTTTTATACCATCAAAGTCATTGGGCTCATAGTTTTCATGTTTAAGTACCCAATGAACAGTAGCTAGAACCTCCATACTTAGGGGAGTTTCATAACCATCAATCAAAAGCTCTACTTTTTCTAAATTGGACTTTGCAATTTCATCATCTGCGATGAAAGTGTTCGCTTCTTCAATGGAAGAAGGTATTAATTTAATATGTGATTGATTAACCCTATCACCAAAACCAGTTATGAAATGACCATCGATACAATCTAAAACGTGGTTGAGGTTGTCGGCATATGGCCCAAAGTTGTGTGGAACATAATTTAGACGAAGATCAATACCTGATTCTTGAAGAAAGTATGCTAATTTTTGCGCTTCAATTTTTGTGCATTCATAGCCTTTCTTAAAATAGAACTCTAAGAGTTTAATTAATAATGCTCTTCCTCTAGTCATGTTTGGCCTTTTAGTATTTATTGTCATTGACTCAGAGCTTGGACTGCCTTTTGGTTCATATACTACTATCTCAACATCGCTGAGAACTTCAAGGGCATTTATTATCAATGAACGTACATCAACCCAATTCAAACCACCTAGACCCGCACCTAGAGGTGGAATAGCAATAGATTTAATTTTCAATTCTTGAATCTTTAAGACTAAATCCTTCAAGCCTTCTTCTATATAAGAAAGCTGAGATTTACCTTTCCAATGTTTCTTGGTCGGAAAGTTAATTATCCACTTTTTATCTAGAATATCTGGATGTTCAGTTATAAACATTAAGCCAGGTGCTATCTCTTTTCTATCACAAGCTGACTTGTACTTCTTGAAATTTTCTGGATATGCCTTTTTGAACTGCAAGGCGAGACCTTTGCCCATAACACCCACACAATTGACAGTGTTAACAATGGCTTCAGACTTATCCTTCAGTATGTTTCCAGTTTTGAACTTGATCATATCACCCTCCACTAGAAGTACCAGTCACGTTTAACTTCAACTTTTGGTTGATAAGACAGGTTCTTTATCAAATCCATAATAACTGCATACATTTCAGTATTATAGACACCAATCGACTCGACAAGTTCCCACTGAAAGTCTTCATATACTAGGAATTCTGACTGTCGTAGGCGACTACCATCAGTAAAATCATTCCAATATCTAGCATTTATAACATTCCATGGCACTTGGTCAAGGTCAGACAACTGATTGTAATAGTCTGAGAGAGCCATAATCCCATGACCATCAGTAAAGGCATATGCTTTACCTGACTCATGTACAGCTTGAGCTGTTGATCTGAAGAATACTAAATCGTGAATCGCAACACCTGAGATATTTCCGCACTTAATCGTGTATAGCATTGGAGATAAGCTATTGAAATAAAAGGGAACATAATCATGTATTGTTCCATTAGGGCTAACCGGTACAGGGTGAATGCTTCTTTGGCTTTGAATAGAGTCATGTGCAGAGCTTCTGTAAGACTTATTCTGCTGGGACATTTTATTCTTGCACAAAATACCACCAGTCTGGATAAGCTCAGACAGATTGTCGATATGCGTAAAGTGGTAAATTGGTGTTGGAATAGGTGGATTGGTCACTTTCGCTACCTGAAAATACGTGAATTATACATTTTTAAGTGGGTGGGGTATATGTGGGCTGAGCACTGTAAGCCC
>NZ_JBYVJU010000032.1:0-5058 GCF_058147085.1 Parendozoicomonas sp. 209JJ7-1
GGCTAAAAACATCGAAGTTCATTCCTTCGAGTCGCGCCGCTATAAAAATCTGTACTTTGTTTAAGCTCACCGCTTGCGGCGTTAAGTCTTGTGTCCATACATTCGTGCAGCCAGCCACAACCAAAGTGCGCACTTCGTATTGTGGTGCGGCACATTCAATGCAAACCGGGTAAGCACCTACAAGCGCATCCAAGTGACGCCTTCGGCGCACCTGATGCGGGCGTTATGTGCCAAACGTCAACGTCAAACCCAATAAGTTCAACCTTTAATTTTGTGCCTACGTCAAGCACGCACAGACTTGTTCAAACCAACAAAAGAAAGAATGTGCCAACAAACTTACTGGCCTTATCGAAAATGACAAAAATAGGGGTATCGGTTTCATCTGCTGGCAAAACGAGTTTCACCGGTGTTTTCAAACCAGAAAAATAAAGTCTGTGCCAACAAGTTCCACCTGCAAGTTTGTGTCAACAATTTCCTGCGGCATTTTGTTTGCAACTGGCAAGCACGACATCGTGCCAAACAAATATTATTTACCAACAAAGTCGCAACAAACTTATCGTACCAGCAGCTGCACATAACAAGCGCATCCAAGTGACGCCTTCGGCGCACCTGATGCGGGCGTTATGTGCTTCCAGACATCTAGATCATGCACAATCTAAAAAGAACAAATATTCTGTAGTAAGGAATTACAATGAGTTACAACATCGCAGTAGTTGATTTTAAATTGCCAGATGATTTTGAAGAGGCTGTTGCTCTTATAAATCCGATGACTGAGATTCACATTCCTGAAGTTAAAAATATCTTCCAAGAATTCCATGATGAAGCTACAAAAGTATTTCCATGCCTTTGCAGCCTACCAGATGAAGAGATAGACAATGGTGTTTGGTGTGATGGCCCTCTTATCGATAATTTCACCGTTGAAGCTCCTGTAATAGGCTTTTCATACTCAAAAGTCGAAGAGGCTCTGCCTGTCGTTGGCAACCTTGCTCTTGAAATGGGTTTATCTCTTCTCGACTGGCAAACAGGCAAGGTTTATAACCCATAAATCACATAACAAACATTCAGCATCAGGCACATAACAAGTAAATCCAGGTGACGCCTACGGCGCACCTGATTTAGGCGTTAGGCGCATCTACATATGCGTACATCTCCCGCTACACAGTAACGGCGTTACATGAGATAATGCCAATTTGAAATATAAATTAGTAATGCAAAATAAAATAGATTTTGAAAGCCAGTTAAAATCTTTTGTATCAGAACTGGAAAATCATATTACCACTGATGATGGTCAGTGGTCTATCAAAGGCTTTATCGACGTCTTTAAAAATGTATATACATTATCATCAGATACAAAAATAACATCAAAAATACTTGAGATACATTTATTCCCAAAGTTGATGGAGTTTGCCGAAAAAAACGGATATAAAATTGTTTTAGCGGAACATCAGAATTATTACCCTGACGTAACTTTTGTCAAAAAGGAAGATGAAAACATCCGCTTTGCTGTAGACTTTAAAACCAGCTACAGGGTTCCTGAGAAACCGTACTTATGCAATGGTTTTACCTTAGGCTCTCATGGAAAATATTTTGAGGATAGAGCATCAACAAAAAACATTCAGTTTCCATATGGATCATATTCTGGCCACTTTTGCTTAGGAATAATCTACGATAGAGCTGAAAACTCATCAATTGATGAAACCAAGACACATTCTTTAGATGGACTTAAATCAATCCCTTCGGTTATTAAAAACTTCCAATTTTTTGCCGTAGAGAAATGGTGCATTGCAAGTGATAAACGAGGAAGCGGAAACACTGCAAATATTGGCAGCATCAAGCGAATTGAAGATATTCTAAGTGGGAACGGAATGTTTTCTAAGCTTGGTGAGTCTTGGTTCGACGACTACTGGATGAACTACGGAAAAATCACTATTTCTGACGGGGAAAGTGGTACAAAAAAGATTCGTGACCTAAAATCGTTTGTCGAGTATCGTAAAGGTGATACTTCACTTGTCGTAATGCAAAACAACCGTAAGCCTAAGGGGTGAAATCTTGAAGGTAAATGTTCCACCAATTAAATCTCAAGGTATTAAAACAAAATTAGTACCTTGGATTAACAGCATTGTACCTGGCGATTTCAACGGGCGATGGATAGAACCGTTTATGGGTACAGGTGTTGTTGCCTTCAACTTAGCACCAAAACGAGCTTTGCTATGTGATACAAACCCTCATCTAATTAATTTTTACTCTGCCATCCAATCTGGCGAAATAACCCCCGAAGTAGTAAGAAATTATCTAGAAACTGAAGGGGGTAAATTATTAGATAAGGGGGAAGAACATTATTACTATATAAGAGAAAGATTTAATTCAGAGCACAACCCGTTGGATTTTCTCTTCGTTAATCGATCCGGCTTTAACGGGATGATTAGATTTAACAGAAAGGGTGGGTTTAATATACCTTTCTGTAGAAAGCCAAATAGGTTTGCTAAAGCATATGTAACAAAAATTACAAATCAAGTATCTTCTGTTTTTCAAATTCTTCAAACAAAGGATTTTGAATTTAAGTGCCAAGATTTTAGCAAAACCATTTCCGAGGCAAACCAAAGCGACCTGATATATTGCGATCCTCCTTACATTGATAGACATGTAGACTATTACAATGGATGGAATGGTGAGAATGAAAATTTGTTATACGAAGACCTAAAAAGAAGTCCTGCTAAGTTCATTCTATCTACTTGGCACCATAATGACTTTAGATCAAATGAATATATTGACGAGTTATGGTCTGGTTTCAATATTCTCACAAGAGAACATTTTTATCATGTTGGTGGTAGTGAAAAAAATAGGAATCCAATGATTGAAGCCATTGTTGTTAACTATTCAGCCACTGCAAATACAGCAGAAGCAGAATCAGAACAACTGTCTTTTTTATCAACTGGTGCAATGCAATAAAAAGCGCCTAACAAGTGCATCCAGGTGACGCCTACGGCGCACCTGATGCAGGCGTTAAATGCTTAAGGTAACAACGTGCAAAAAATCACACTAAGAATATTTGGAATTATAGGAATATTTATATTCCTTCCTCTTTTTCTATTTACATTTTCTGACCCACATTCAATTGAGAGGGTCGGAAAGCACTTTATTGAATCCAGATTGCATTTAGAGACTGAAAAAAAGATTGACTCAATAAAAATACCAACATCAAGCAAGCTAGGTTATTTTTTAAATAAGAAAGCTGGCAAAAAGCTAGAAGAATTGAAGCAGCGACTAAAAGATGATCTCCCTGCTGTACTGTCTACTCAGATAGCTAAAATGAGAAATCTTAGCTGTGAGTGCCGAATAGCATGGGAGAAAAAAATCATAAATTCTTTAAATATAAAAATAGCAACATTGGAAGCCGCCAAAAGTAAAATCAGTACTTTCACAGAAGCAAAGTACATGGAGATAGTTACAAAATTAACAGCAGATATAAGGATCTTCTTAGGCATTAGCAGCATTGTCTTTATACTTCTTACAGTTTTATCTTTTCTCAAACCAAGAGCACATCTTCAGCTGTTCGTTCCTGGGGTATTACTATTTATTTCAACGGCGTTTTGCTCGTATTTTTATATTTTTGAACAAAACTGGTTTATAACAATCTTGTACAATGATTATACTGGGTTCAGCTATCTTGGCTATTTGATTCTAGTATTTGGTGTACTCTGCGATGTAGCTTTCAATAAAGCCAGAGTAACGACTGAAATAGTTAATACCTTTTTCCAAGCAATTGGCCAAGCGGCAACGGCAGTTCCGTGCTAATCGCATTTAACAAGTGCATCCAGGTGACGCCTACGGCGCACCTGATGCAGGCGTTATGTGCTTATATTGAGTCAAACCGTCATCATTATCAAAATTTGTTATTATATGTAATTTAAAAATTTCTATAATGTAAAACTCACTTTAAAAATCGGTGAGTTTGGTTATGTCCAGTGTTAAACTTTTTTTAAAAGTCATCTCGCTATTTTCAATATCTTATTCTCTATATTCTCACTCTGAACAAATAACAGATTTCAATAAATTAAAAAATGACATTATTTCAGGAAAATTGGTAAATGCTGTAATTGAAGTCGAAAAATGCAAAGACTCACAGGATCCATCTAAGAGTCCAAATTCATACCTTAACAAAGGTTTTGATATACTACATGCAACATTTTCGTCTAACTTTGCAATTCATATTAAAACTACAGCAACAAGACAAGAAATGATTATATTCACTGGGAGTCCAAAGTTTGTTCATTATGATAGTAAAACAAGATCATCTTCAACATCATCGATAATTGAAGAGTTAGCAATCCGGGACGACCACTCTGTCTTTCTAACCGTTTCAGACAGCTTAGGAGCTGGTCTTTCAGCAACATTTAGATTTAATTGTGAATGGAATGCTCTAAAATTGCAGAGTATCTATTAAAACCGCACATAACAAGCGCATCCAGGTGACGCCTTCGGCGCACCTGATGCGGGCGTTACACGCACCCCATCAACATCGAGCAACAATAACAAGAAGATTTACAATGGATAATACATATAAAAACATCAGCACTGAAAAGAACACGAAGATAACAAAGCCAATGTCATTATGGTTTATACAACTACTTCTTATAGTGTGTATACTTTTATCAGGAATGTTCTTGGTCAACAGTTTTGAAATACTCATCAGTGGCAACTTCATCCCTCTATTCTTAGTATTATTTCTGCTTGCCTCAACAGTATTTATTACTTCAAACTTTAGTCTTTACGGGACAATAAAAAGAATAAATCTATCACGCTGGACATCTCTAGCCAGTTTAATTCTTATGGTGTGTTTTATATTATTAACCCCTGAACCGGCTGAACCGAATCCTTATCACCTAAAAATCGAGGAAGGGCCTGAACAGGTCGGCGCGCTGCTAGCCGAAATAACAAAGTGGGTTGTGCTGTTGTTCCTTGCCTATAAACTAGCATTATCAAATGATTACAAAGAATATTTTTCTAAAAAATAAAAAATGAAGAACGAATATAACTGCGTGTAACAAGTGCATCCAG
>NZ_JBYVJU010000033.1:0-4843 GCF_058147085.1 Parendozoicomonas sp. 209JJ7-1
CCTAACAAGCGCATCCAAGTGACGCCTTCGGCGCACCTGATGCGGGCGTTATAAGCTCACATTATCATCAACCTCACTATTTTTAAAAAGGATATTTTAGTGAAAACGAAATTACTTTCTATTTTTACAGCTATCGGATGTATTATTTCTACTAATTCAAATGCTCTAGAAAATTACACGGTTTCACTAAAGTTAACTGACACAAATAACAATGAGATTATAAATCTGTCACAATTAATGGCTGGAAATGGCAGTCATAGCGATACAAATAGCAAGGCTTACGCAATAACTGAATGTACAGAAACACCACAAAAGAAAACTAAGTCTTTTACTGGAAAAAGTTTTTTAAGTGGGTACAGTTATTCTGTCAATCTTCAAAGTGGCTCTTTTGAGTTTACTGAATATGGAATAGATGATTCAAAATACAACGGTTATGACAAAAGTCAGTGCTTTAACGGGGAAGTAAAACAAATTAAATTGACCAGTACGCAAAAAGTTGAAGTCGGAAAAAAAGAATTTCAGCAGTTTTTACTACCTAGTGGAAATATTCTAAATTTAGCAATTTACAAATAAAACGCTTATAACAAGTGGTTCCAGGTGACGCCTACGGCGCACCTGAACCAGGCGTTACACGGCATCATCAAAATCGAGGTGAACTTGAAAATCAGAATTCGCAAAGCAGAGTTTGGTGATTACAAACGAATAATTGATTATGATGATTTCCTTGGTGAAAGAAGAACTGAGATAGAGCGAGGAGAACTATTTGTAGCTGATTATGATAATGAAAAATCTGTTGGCTATTTGAAATTGACTTCAAACGAATTTTTCAACAAACCGCTTATTTCAATAGTGAATATTTCCGACAGATTCAGAAGGAATGGTATTGCATCCGCATTAGTTCAAACTGCGATCGAACAGACAGCGTGGCACGAAATATACATTACAACTGAAGAAAGCAATAAAGAAATGCTACGACTTCTCAAGAAAAAAAGTTTCTCCCTAGTTGGTCACATAGATGCTTTTAACCATGATGGCGAAAGAGAGATGATCTACCGCTACCGAAACCACACATTCAAAGATTTGTAAAGTTGGAGGGCACATTCTTGAATTGAGACCAAACTGCAAATATTGCAATGCAGATTTACAACCTCACTCAGAAGCATATATCTGCACTTTCGAGTGTACATTCTGTAAAAATGTACAACTGAGATTTTAAATCTCCGTCTGCCCGAATTTCTCAGGTAATCTAGCCCATAGACCGATACGACCAGAGCAGCATTTGAGAGAATACCCTGCTTCAGAAAATCTGAATACTAAAAGAACATGGTTGTAGCAGAAAATTGTTTAAAATTTCAGCATCAAACAACAGCCGTGTAACAAGTAAATCCAGGTGACGCCTACGGCGCACCTGATTTAGGCGTTAGCCGCTACCCAGACATCCAGCACAGCATGACGAGCAATGCTCATGCGGATATAATGTTAAGAATTTCCATAGAATTCTTGAGATACGCAAATGACAACGGCAAAAGACACAGTTTGGGGAATGAACCCTAATCCTGCGATGGCCAAGCAGCTTGCCGTTCGTGATGTTCCATCCCTCGTTTATGATGCTGTGAACCTAGAAGGTGTTGCTATGACCTTGCCAGAGATTCAAACGCTTCTGGATGGGATTACTGTAGGTGGTCACAAAATCAGCGATCAGAATATGGCTCTGAATCAGGCTGATGCTTGGAAGCACCTCTTTGAACTGGTATCGGAAAATGACTTCTCTTTTTCAAAGCCAGTAGCATTAGGGATTCATAAAATTGCTGGAAAGGAAGAAGCCTTGGAGTGGGGAGCTTTTCGTACTGGTAATGTCACTATCAGTGGCTCAGATTATGAACCACCATCCCCAAAAGAGCTGGAGCAAGCTTGGACTGAGATTGAGAAAGAAGTTAATGCGTGCAGCGACATTTATGATCGTGCCATTACTGCATTTCTGAGAATGGCAAGAGCACAACTCTTTTGGGACGTAAATAAACGTATGGGTAGGTTCATGATGAATGGAATTCTTCTTGAAGCTGGCTATCCAATTATTAATGTACCGGCAAAAAGACAGAAAGAGTTCAACCAGCTTATGCTTGAATTCTACAGCTCCGGTGACATGGCTCCCATGAATAAATTCCTTCGTGAGTGTGTTAACCCAAAAATCATAGAGAACTTCCAGTAATACGCGGCTAACAAGTGCATCCAGGTGACGCCTTCGGCGCACCTGATGCGGGCGTTAGGCGAAGCAAAGTCAACTTCAAGTTTGAAAAGTAACATCATTTATTGTGTTGGCTGGCGTTGGGAGAGATTGGAGTTTTTTCCCTGAGTTGCGCCGCAATTTAAATTTGCGTCGGCGTCGAGTAAAGCGTTTGCGGCGTTTTAGCTCTGTATTCTGGCCTTCGAGTTGCCAACGCCAGCATAATCATTGTGCATAAATCACCAGGCAAACAACTGTGTCCAACCTTGAAAAACTATCGGCTTTATTGTGCAAGGCTGGCAACAAACATCTGAGCTCATTCCTTTTTAGGTAGCGCCGTCCATGTTTCGTAAAAGTTCACAGTCTACGCCGTTTAAATCTTGTGCAAAGGCATTCGTGTCATGCCAGCCAAAACAAAGTGCACACGGCGTTTCTGCATATCGTTGTAGGCAAATTCCGTGTAAACCTGGTAAGCGCCTAACAAGCGCATCCAGGTGACGCCTTCGGCGCACCTGATGCGGGCGTTAGGTGTTGAAAGTTCTGTGAACCAGCCTAAGTGATTCCTTAGGTTGAAGAGAAGCTCTATCATTAATTATTTGTAAACGTACAGTATCATTTTTGACAAAACACAAAGATAATAAATGCCTAGTCTTATCCGGTAATTCCGGATGCCAAACTACATCATTATTTTTTAGGGTGGTAACATCATTAGGTGAGAAATCTCTTTTTATCCATGCCTCATTGAAAACCTCTAGTGATAAACAATAATCCCTATTCATAGAGCGATGACGCATTAATAACTCAATTTCACCCAAGTAAAGTCCTGAAGAATTTAAACATTTTAAAGGGCTACAATACTCTTCATCCTCTGGGGTTCGAGAAAGTTCAAAATCAATAAGCTTGATCATTCCAGTAGATGAACAAAATACCATATTTTCTGGTTTATAATCGTTATGAAAAATTTTCATATGGTGAAGGTAGTCAATCGCATTAAAAAACTGAAAAGCAATCTCGTGAAATTGTGGAATGGTTAAATCTCCATTTGTTTTTTTTATGAAATCTCCAAAATTACAATCTGCCAGCTCAAAAATATAATACCGTTTACCTTCCTCATCAATATGGCCAAAGTATTCAACTATATTTATATGTTTATTCCTCTTAGTCATTTCTAGTATTTTTACTTCTTTATCATATTGTTTCTTTTTGTCATCACTGTCTAGACCAACAACTTTTACAGCAACGCTACACTTTCTTATAGTATTGCATGTACCTCTATAAACTGTGCTATGTGCCCCTTTTCCTATCACGTTAACAAGAGTAAAGTCTGATGCTGTCGGCTTTACTTCTCCCAGAAAACGGTGAAAGCACTTTTCACTCAATGGGTCTTCGGGAAGCTCAGGCTCCAGTCCCCTATCAGGATAAAGTGCTTTCTTTAAAGTGTTTGAATCATTTAATCCATCCATGATTTTTACTCCTAATCATTCTGATTTCTATTAAGATAGAAGAAAAATTTTATATATCTCAATAACAGTGTGGCAAGAACACCTAACAAGTGCATCCAGGTGACGCCTGCGGCGCACCTGATGCAGGCGTTAGGTGGCTCAATTCAACATTGTGCAAATATCATTCAAAGGATTGAGATGAAGACAAATTGTTTAGCTTTATGCTTTTTCTTATTTTCGTCAGTTGCTTTTTGTTCTTCTGAGAAAAACATCATCGAAAAACTTGATGAATTGGAAATAAAAATCCAATTACTACTGGAAAAACAAAATGAGCATACGGGTAAAGAAAATGAAAAAATGCTCACCAACCATAAATATGTCCCAAATCATGACAACAACAAAATTAAAAAAACCACCTTCAAAGTAATTGATGAGATAATTTCATTAAGAAAAAAATTCATTAAAAATAACTCAGGCAAAAGTCAAGAGTGTAGTGAAGCTCTACTGAGCTACAAGCAAGATAGTCTGGCCAACTTCATTAATGAATATGAAAAATTCAAGAACAGTGACATGTCAAAGTTCGCAGGAATAACTCCATTGGTTATGGCAAATGCCAGAGATGGAGGAAATTTCCTAGCAAGTCCATATTTTGCTTGCACTTTTTAATCGTGCCAACAGCCACCTAACAAGCGCATCCAGGTGACGCCTTCGGCGCACCTGATGCGGGCGTTAGGTGCCAAACGTCAAATTCAAGAAGTTCAAGCTTTAATTTTGTGCCTACGTCAAGCACGCACAGACTTGTTCAAACCAGCAAAATAAATAATGTGCCAACAAAGTTACTGGCCTTATCGAAAATGACAAAAATAGGGGCATCGGTTCCACCTGCTGGCAAAACGAGTTTTACCGGTGTTTTCAAACCAGCAAAATAAAGTCTGTGCAAACAAGTTCCACCTGTAAGTTCGTGCCAGCAATTTCCAGCGGCATTTTGTTTGTAACTGGCAAGCACGACATCGTGCCAAAAAAATATTATTTACCAACAAAGTCGCAATAAACTTATCGTGCCAGCGGCTGCACCTACAAGCGCATCCAGGTGACGCCTTCGGCGCACCTGATGCGGGCGTTAGGCGCTCAAACCAGCCTGTTACAAAATCTCACTATCTGTAGTTTACTGCCAGTC
>NZ_JBYVJU010000034.1:0-4619 GCF_058147085.1 Parendozoicomonas sp. 209JJ7-1
CTGGCCGCGTTCGTCGGTTATACCGGTTAATAAAGAAGCGGAACCACTATTGCTTTTTATATGCTCACTCTCATTGTAATGATATTTACGGACGTAATAGACTGTTCCATTTTCTTCATAAGAAACAGAAAGTAATTGTCCTTTTGGATAGTAGGAATAGTTGAGAATTCTTCTGCTATCGATGGATATATTGGATATTTGGTTTTTTTTATTATAATTGAATTCAAAGTTGATACTGTCGTTAGATAGTCTTGCAAGTTTTCCTCTTTTATACGTTAAATGTATGCTCTTCCCATTTATGTCTGTCGTTTTTGTTAAAAGACCTTGAGGGTTAAATGTAAAGGTGTTATTCAGCCTGTCGGTAAGCTTCCAGGTTCCAAGAGAAGTTTTTTCTAATTTTAGTCTGAGGTTCGATTTTGATTGCCATTCATTATCCCTTTTTTTGAATAACAAAATCTGGCCGTCGTCTTTGTAATAAGTGATTGTGTGTGAGTTCTTTATAATCAGTCTTCTTTGATAGTTAAACCCCCAAATCTGGGACTCGCTATTATAAAATCTAAGCAAGTGTATCTTTGGTTTTCCGTTTGAGATGTAGTCAACCTCCCTTTGGAATTTATTACCATTCACTATTGATATAGGGTTTCCTACACAAGAAGCAGGTTGCCCTAGATTTGGTGTGGGTTTTTTATTAGGAAAGTAACCACACCATTGGGATAATCCTTTATTATAATCATTTTTGTCAATCCAGCTTATATCTCCGTACATTTTAAATCCTGAGAGGGGTTTAGGGCAGTCAAACCTATTTGGATATCCGCAGGCGGGAAAGTTATGTATAGAACCACACCCCTTCCTAGCTGAATCAAGATCAGGGTAGAAAATATGACTAACAGCTTCATATGGCCAACTTAATGGACTAGCTAATAACGAAAGTAATACTATATTAAATTTTTCTTTTGCTTTCATAGAATTTAATTACCTAGGTGATATGCTTTGGTTTGCAGTTTGCAGTTTGCAGTTTGCAGTTTGCAGTTTGCAGTTTGCAGTTTGCAGTTTGCAGTTTGCAGTTTGCAGTTTGCAGTTTGCAGTTTGCAGTTTGCAGTTTGCAGTTTGCAGTTTGTATGCGTTTTAAACTCTCAGGATTTTTAATAATGTAGATGTCCTTAAAGTGAAGGTGATTCCTTCCTTTCGGTTAAAAGCCCTTGATTGTCGTATATGTATTCGACAGTCTTTTTGGGATATGCTATTTTTATAGGTAAGCGAAAATTAGGATGCCACTCGGTAGTAATAATCCGTTCAGAAGAAGTACCTTGAGACTCAATTCGTTTTATTTCTCGGCCTTTCTCGTCACGGACGTACTCTGTGATATTTCCTTCCCAATCAGTCTTCCTATTTATAAAACCATTGTCATCATACCCATATGATCTGTTGGCTGCTGCGCAATGAGTTGATGCTCTACCTACGATGTGTGAAATTACTCTATTATTATTGACTGTGCCGAAGTAGATAGCACTCTCTTTTCCAAGAGAGTTAGTGATCTCAACACGTGGGCGACGACTATCTCTTATATAGGTATAGTTAACTTTATATGTGTCTTCCCCCCCTCTACTACTTGAAATGGCTCTTCCCAATGTATCGTAAGTTACGGTAGATATTTGAATACCTTCCTCATCGACAATTCCTGTGACTAGCCCTTGTTTAGATTTATAAAGGTATGTTCGTTTTCCATCTTCCCTACTGGAGTTAAGTGATTTACGGGTTACGGACTCAAGACCATGCTTTTTATTATAACTGTATTCTATGATTTCATCTGTTGGGGTTTTTAAGCGTACTAACTTTGGAGGTGTGTATTGGCCAGAGCCTAATGTTTTTTTGGGGTAATTAACAGTAAGTTCTATTTTTTTACCGTAATTGTTGGCTACTACAATGAGATTTTTTCTGTATGTAATCTCTATGCTTTGTCCTGATAGATTTTTAGCACCAATAAGCCAGCCGTCAGCATTGTAGACTTCGGTTGAGTTGTTGTGGATCAAGGAGTAACTAGTTGTGTTGTTTTCCCCCTGGATTTTTAAAAGCTGCCAGCTTTTATGGCGGTCAGAAACCCATGACCCTCCACTATTGGAAAAGTGAATGTTGTTACCATCTGGCCTTCGGGCGATGATTAGATCGTTTTCGTCGATATAAAGTGATTTCGAAAGGTTGTTGGTCCAGCCCCTACTCATAGAATTATAATAACGGGTAAACTCAAAAAACTTATGCTTATTGTTCTTATAGTCAACTTCCTTGTATAGTTTGGCTCCTGTTGTTGGGTCAATTGGATGGGGGGTTGTGACGCTGCAACCAATAAGTTCATCTTTTATAGGTTTAGGAACACAAATGCCAATGCCAAAGTGAGGGTTGAACTGCTCCCCTTCTTTACACGTCTTACACTGATAAGTCAGAACTGTTGCGACTCGGCCCATTGTCGAGGGATGTGCTCTCGGGTTCACCCAGCGTTCTCTATATGCACATTTATTAGATATTCCTCTTAGCCTATCCCTGCCTGATGTTCCAGGGCAATAAAAAAGCTCCCAAGGTATGTATTTCCAGTCAGGGCCGCCGGGAAAGTACTTTCCCGGTGAGATATTCACTGATGGGATGATTGCATTAATCGGGTTGCTATCACAGTAGGCATTATTAGCTGGATCTCCAACCCTAATTGCACAATGGTATGTTCCAGGGCTGGAGCAAAACTTATCTGCAGCGCTGGCTTGATTCGTTAGTGTGGCTATTGCAATACATGTGATGATCCCTATTTTTATAATTGGTGATTTTAATGGTAAAGAGTTTATTTTCATATTGTTCGATATGTTTTCTTAAATGCTGATAGGTACTGTGAGTTGATGAATCCACATCAAGGCTATTTAAAGGATTCCATCCCGGTTCGATATTTTTAATGTCTTTGTTTTCTTTTAACTGATTGGAGGATATTGATGATAAGTAGGAATTGGGTTTCCTATAAGTTGTTACTTAAGCTTCTTTTTTATGAAAGGAACAATAATTAACCATTGTGTGATCCCAACTATGATATTGATGGCTATTAGTGATGCAGTTTCAGCAGATATAAAAGATATACCGAATGTCCCGATTAGGATTGGTGTTAAATATTGATATGAAATATCGAGCATGAAAGGAATCAATAACCCTAAGGGTAAGTTGATTGCAATCATGCCTAATGTGTATAGACCAACAGCATGGTTAGGACCTGAGTCTGTTAAAACCCCTTCTATTATAAGAAGGAGCATTAAGCCACAATTTGCTATTACCCATAGTACTTTCATTGCTTTTTTGCACATATTGCAAAGCAGTCCACATATGTTGTTTGAGCCCAAGTTTGACAGTTTTGTGCACCAGGTTTCGCAAAACGAGAGAGGAAGGAGGAAGAAGATCTGACATCATATGCAGGCCTGAATGGGCTCTCTATGCGTTTTATAATGCACTGTTCTGTACAGTCATCTTTTCTATTATCGATTACATCACATTTTTCTCCGCTATAAGAGTCAATCGAGGGAGTACCAGGGCCGCCGAGAGCGCTTCCCCCCCTGTCTTGTCCACCGCACACCATTTTCCCATCTCTCTCAACGCAAAGATACTGGTGATGTAATAGATTCCATTCAGAATCTGGACCATTCTTCCTGCCTGTTTTTCCTGTGGTTATTATGCTTAATGCTTGTAATGGGGTATCACACCTATAGACATCTAGTCCGAGAGGGTCGATGTACTTGAAAGGATTTTGATACACATAACCATAGGTATTCATCCCCCCCTTCAACCCAATCGGATCACTCTGCATATACCGCCCTGTTCGCGGATCATAATCCCTGAAGTAGTTATAGTGCAGCTGTGTCTCTTCATCATAGTACTGCCCCGGAAAGCGCAGGTTAAAGGTCACGGCCTGGCCATCACCGTCCACATCACTGTTAATGGTGGAGACGCCAAACGGGCTCATTCGGTTTTCCCAGACCACTTTCCCGGCACTGTTGGTGAGCAACTGTGGGGTGCCAAGGTGGTCGTTATGAACCGTGTACAGTTTTTCCTGTGCTTGGGCGTTGTCGATATAAGCCAGAGGGGTGCTGCCGAGGTACATATATTGCCGTTTCACCTGGCCGGTGGTTTGGTCAATCTCGGTCAGGAGTTGGCCGCTGGGGCTATACAGGTAGGTAGTGATGCTTCCATTCACGCTCTTTTGAATCCGTTGCCCAAGAGCATTGTACAGATATTGGGCGACAGTCCGAGTCTGGCTCTGTTGTGCGGGTTGGGCTTGTGCTTCCCGCACGGCTTCTGCTAGCCGGTTGTTGTCGGCATAGCGCAGGGTTAAGTCAGACTCCCCACCATTGGTTTGGGTGATATTGCCATTCTCATCGTAGCTGTAATCAGCAGAACCGGCGCTGAGCAAGCGGTTACTGTCCGAGGCATAGCTGTAACGGGTGCTCTTGTTGTTTTGCTCCAGTTCTAACCGGTTGCCCACCGGATCATACTGGTAACTGTTGTTGCCGTAGCCACCTTCTGCGGAGGTAAGACGGTTCAGCACATCATACCCCAGCGTCTGGTTCTGGTTTTGTGCCAGCTGGTCGGTGATAGCA
>NZ_JBYVJU010000035.1:0-4424 GCF_058147085.1 Parendozoicomonas sp. 209JJ7-1
ACTTGTTATACGGCTGTTGCCACAAGCATGTGACTTGCCCCTTTTTGGAACTGGTACGGAACAGGCTTTATAGTGACATTGATACCATTATTTTTAAGGCTCTTCGTCACTGCTGGTAAATGCTTTGATCGTGTATTGTCCAATGATACCAGAGGATATACTCGAACCTCTTTAGATACGCGACAAAGCTCCATGATTGACTCTACATGCTGTGATTCCGTGAAATGTTCACTGTATAAGAACAGAAAATGAGAACATAAAGCTAGATCAAACTCTTTATCGGAAAATGGTAGGTCAGGTAAAGATGCATCAATATACCTGCTTGAGCTTTTACCAGTATCGTAGTCGGAGAGAAAGTGCTCCATTGCTGACATTCTCACAAACTCCAGCTTTTTTGGAGACTGGATGCTTAACCAAATATAATTGCTTTGATTTTTGTGCATCTGCTCCATGATTTGCGGGCGAACTTCATCAATACGATTGCTTATCTGGGATTTAGAGAATTTATAAATTGGATCTATTGAAGTGATGTCGCCACCTAACAATGTTAGTTCTGCATTAAAGCTAGCAGGCCCATCTCCACAACCGAGAATTTTCTTTTTTTTATCCGCCTCGCTTAAGAAAAACATACTTTCATACTCTTCAAGAGTACGCCCCCAAGGGACAACTTTATCTAATTCCACTTACTAATATTCTCTTTACGTAAGACTTTACTGGATGTTTAGGAGCCGTATAACGCTTGGTTCAGGTGCGCCGTAGGCGTCACCTGGAACCACTTGTTAAATGCGTGGTTGATTTAAAAACCAGTAATGAAAGATGGAATACCAAAAGGAGGGTAAGCTCTGAAAGTGCAGAGTAAAGCAATAAACCAAATTACCGCAAGTGACACGCCAACCAAGATAGGAATTTTACTGACTGAATACCTTTTCATAATCAGTTTTCCTGTAAATGATGTACCATTACACCTTAGTTTTTTCTCAACTATTTGTCCGTACCTTGCGTGGTCATCATGAAATAATGACAGTAGCAATCTTCTCTCATTATCAGAATGAACAATTTCATTTAGCATTCTGTGTTCAATTTTTGATAATGTAGATTCCCAGTATTCCTGCCAAAATTTTGCACCACTTGCCATACCAGTTTGGTACAGAGACACGACAAAACCAGCAAGACATAAAATGAAGCTCACCATTGGTTTTGTGTGATAAGACTGAGCTAAACCAGCAAATGCTACACCCTGAAATATCATGAAGAAGTTATTTCTTTGGACTAGCTGTGAAATTTCAAAATTTCGTGTTTCTAACGCGATTTTGAACAGACTTTTGAGTGCTTCCGTATCACCAGACTTCCCTGAAGCAAAAACTCCGGGAGTGAAATGATAGTTAGCTTGGGTGTAAAAGTTGTTCTGACTGTATTTATAATTATCTTCTTCAATGTTATTCGACATTGATACTCCTTAGTCGAAGATGGTGAAAAGCATTTAACGCCTGCATCAGGTGCGCCGAAGGCGTCACCTGGATGCGCTTGTTATGCGTATCTGTGAGTTTATTGGGCTTTATTATAAAGCTGCCACAAATACATTAAATTTATCTATTAGCCACCATGATATAAATGACATAATGAAAATTGCGAACCAAAATGTGCCTGGTTTTTCTTTACGCTTGGCATATTGAAGCTCACTAACTTCGTTGGTCACAAAAACGACCTTTCCAGTAAGAAGCCCAGAAATGATGCAACCAATGAGAAGAAAAGGAAGTCCAAGAAAATACCCCTCCCAATGATTCCAGCCAACTTTTAAAGACCCAAACAGCATGCCAAGTAATGAAAATATTATAGCGATAATCGGATACTTAGCTTTATTCTCGGGCATACAAATACTCAGTCTATTTTTCTCAAACTAAAAAAGAACGACAAATGCTACAGGCTTTCTGCTTTGATGTGGATACTAGAAACGCATAACGCCTAAATCAGGTGCGCCGTAGGCGTCACCTGGATTTACTTGTTATGTGTAAAATGGCACATTGCCTGACTGCTTTATATTTTGCGTTTGTTTCGATCTAACTTTTGAAGAAAAGCTTTGTGAGGGTGAGGTATTTCCAATGCTTTTTCTTCCGTATGGGCTTTTTGACGATCTTTCTCAGCTTTGATTGCATTTCTACAGGAAAAACAGCGTATGGCTGTTGAGTCTATATGGCCTTTAGCAATTTCATACCACCATTTTTGGTCTCTTGCGCTCCACATTTCTTCAGATTTACAGTCAACACAAATAAAAGTCTTATCAATGTAGAAATATGGAAGTGGCCCATAAGTATTGTTATGAGAAAGTTCTTTGTGATCCGCACGAATTGTACCTTCAGGAAGACTTTCTATATCTTCATACGGGTCTAATAAAGCTTCATTTTGCTTTGCCCTTCGTTTGGCAAATATCTCTTTTTTCCGTTTCTTTTTATTCTTCATGATGAACGATGAATTTTGTTTTTACACATAACGCCCGCATCAGGTGCGCCGAAGGCGTCACTTGGATGCGCTTGTTAGGTGCAGCCGCTGGCACGATAAGTTTATTGCGACTTTGTTGGTAAATAATATTTTTTTGGCACGATGTTGTGCTTGCCAGTTACAAACAAAATGCCGCTGGAAATTGCTGGCACGAACTTACAGGTGGAACTTGTTTGCACAGACTTTATTTTGCTGGTTTGAAAACACCGGTGAAACTCGTTTTGCCAGCAGGTGGAACCGATGCCCCTATTTTTGTCATTTTCGATAAGGCCAGTAAATTTGTTGGCACATTCTTTATTTTGCTGGTTTGAACAAGTCTGTGCGTGCTTGACGTAGGCACAAAATTAAAGCTTGAACTTCTTGAATTTGACGTTGATGTTTGGCACCTAACGCCTAAATCAGGTGCGCCGTAGGCGTCACCTGGATTTACTTGTTAGGTTCAGCGGAGATAGCAAAATGATTGAGGTGGAACACCGTGAGACAGAATAGAAGATAGCTCTAAAGGTTCGTGGTACGTTGAAGGATTTTTAACTTTTATTGCAAAAGCTTTATTTCGGCCGCTAAAGTATTCAGAGAAAAATTTGTGTGTAATACCAGAAAAATCTCTGGTTGCCTTCCAGATCGAAGTTGGTCTATCTTGTAGAATATCTTCAATTTCAAATTCACCGATTACCTTTCCGACAGGCATCGTTGCGTATATTACAACTGTATTAACTCTTTCGTCTTTGAATATAGCTTTCCTAAATTCATATTTCTTTTCACCAGTTAAAATCTTATTTGCGTATTCAGGCTTTATTGATAATAAGACTTTCATTAAGTTGTCCTATATTGGCAATTTCTTCGAACTGCTCATTCGTAAGTTGAAAGAAACCCCAATATTGATCAGAGTTAATACCTATATCCTCGATCATTTGACCACGAGTTACTCTCTTTAATAATGCACTATTGTAGCAAAACCTTATTATTGTTGGATAGTTCTTTCTTCTAAAGAAGTTTCTCAACTCGTTTTCTGTAAATATACTATAAGAAAGTGCATATGATAAAAATTCTTCCTCTGAAGAGAATGAACTAATATCTCTAACTTCTTCAACAACACAAATAGATGTTGCTACTGAACGATAATGAGCAGGTCCTTGACCATCTGTTGTTCTATATATAACTAAAACATCACTTCTCTTTAAACTTTCGGTTCCTCTCATACTGGTAAGATATATTTTATGAATACTATTCGTATGTGAAATATCTTTCACGAGAGCTTCTGGGTCTTCGTTTCTCAAAATTGAATCAGGAAGTAGACGGCTATGGAATTCTGGTCGTAATGAAAGAATAAATTTTCTTCCAGAATAATCTATAAATGGATAATCTGCCTTCACGTTTCCAGTTACAACACCCATTTCTTTAACAAGAACTAACTCTTCACCATTTTGAGTTGTTTTTCGTGCAACTTCCTTAAAACCATATCGTTTAAAAGAATTTATTAATGACTCATGTTTTGGGAAAACTGTAACATATACTTCTTCAACACCTTCTAGTATTGCATAGTCTAAAGATTTTTTGACAAACCTCTCTCCGAGCCTAGTTCCGTGGGCATTTATCTTGAATGTGCCTATTTTTATTCTAGGTTTGGCGGGTAAAGTTGGGACTACATCACTTATTTCTTCATCTTCAATTTTATGGAATAAGAAACCGTCAATTAAGCCACTATTATTTCGACAAATATATGCGCTATTTTCTGATTTTTTATTAAACCATTCCGAGAATTCTTGATAATCAGATTTTAGGCTTTCAAAGAATGGATCATCCAGATCAATATCTTTAAACTTTAAATATTCTAGTTCCATGTGTGAACTCCTTTGTTAATTGAGAACCTAACGCCCGCATCAGGTGCGCCGAAGGCGTCACCTGGATGCGCTTGTTATGCGTGCCGA
>NZ_JBYVJU010000036.1:0-4222 GCF_058147085.1 Parendozoicomonas sp. 209JJ7-1
CAAAAGCCAGCACCGAGAACTTGGATTTTCTCTCCACAGAAAAACTCAGCCCAGGTGATAAGGGCGCTCATGCTGCGCTCTACAGCCGGAATGGGGTAACGGCTGTCTAAAAACTGGAAAGCCAGGCGAAGCCTTTTGCCCAAGACTTCCAGTGTCCATTGCTCTGACGGATTGAGGAGGGAGATGTGCTTCTGAAATGTGCTGAAGGCCTGTCCTAGCTTTTCACAGTGGGAAATCCAGTTGGCCAGGATGCCCTTGGCTTGGGGGTTAACCTTGCGGCCAATGAGCAAGCCCACCCCAGAGGTTTCATGGGGTATCTCAGCCTCTTGCCATAACCTGATGAGTTCAGCTTCAGGCAAACGCTCCTCTTCAATGATGAGGTTCGACTCTTTGTGCTGGCGTCGAATGACCAAATCCCAGACAAGAGGGTAATGAGTTGAAAGCCTGTTTTCAGCAAGAAATTGTCTTTCAAGCAGCTCGTTCGCAAGATCCAACACAGCAATCGCAGATACAGTACGCATGTGATTGGTGGCGTGATCCATTTCTTCTCTCGGGTTGAAAGTTCTTTTTGAAACGAAAGGCTCTGTTTCTGAAACCGTTGGACATACGCATCCAGAGGCGTGGATTTTAACATTGTCTACTCTTTCGGAGCGAGACAGCATATGAATTCACAATCCTCGATAAAAGACCTTGGGGCATTAAGGAGAATTATCCCTTCACCTCCGGCGATGTTACATAAGCGCATCCTCCCGGCTCTGGATAATTATTGTCGAGAGTTTATCGGAATATCTCGTTTGGCTGTCCTGGCCTCTGTGGATGATTCATTGGGCTTTGACTTTCTGCCTTGTGGTGACGATTTGGCAGTATTATCGGATCAGGATCTTGTTTTCCGCTTACCGAATAATTCCCATATCAAGGATGTCCCGCAAGAGTGCCAGGGGAGTCTCTATTTTCTGGTGCCTGGTATCGGTCATGGTTTGCGCATCAATGGCTGTGCTTATAGAGAAGGGAAAAGAATCCACTTCCAAATTACCGCCGTGTATTTTCACTGTGCCCGTTCCAAGGTGCGAGGTGATTTGTGGAAAACTGGTATAGAGAACAGGGTGCTTTCTTTTGGTCAACCCTGTCGTGGAAGCTCTTTATCGCAATCAGCTAAAAGTTTCATTCAGTCATCACCTTGGCTGTTATTGCAAACACAAAACCGGAGCGGTGATACAGAGCTTTCCCCTCGTGGTGATCCAGCCGGTTTCGTCCGAGTGATTGATGACAGAACACTGTTATTGCCTGAGCGTCCAGGTAATAAGGTGGCAGCCAGTCTGAGTAACATTTTGGAAAATGAAAATGTCGCTCTGCTCTTCCTTATACCAGGGCAGGCTTGGACTCTGCAGTTATTTGCTTCTGCGCGGCTGATCTCTGCAAAGCATCAGCTTGAGCCGTTGAGTGTGAACGGGAAACCACCAAAGGTTGGGATTGAGTTGTTTTTGAAAAGCTGGAGGCTCGACGATGAAAGCCTGCTGCAGGACAGCGGTCTTTGGAATATAAAGAATTTCTACACAAAAGATGCTGTTACACCTTTTCCGAAGGTAATAGCAGAGCATATGAATGGCTCTGGTGTTCTTGGGAAGCTATCCACGCCGATTGTTAATGCCATAGTCAAAAAGGATTTGAAAAATCTTTATTGAAAGGGGGGTAATAAGGGGGCTGTCTCACTTTAGCGACTGCTCACTCCTCCATCCATAAAATCCGCCAATGACCGGCCACCAATATCTTGCCCCGTCATTATTTTTTCTGACTATCTGGGGACAGCATGGTCAACCGCAGTATTCGAGAAACATAGCTTTCGTTCTGCTGGTAATGGGAGGCCAGGGCTTTCACATCCGAAAACTCTCCTTCTTCCTCCTGCCAGTTAAGGAAGACGCCTACCTTACGGGGCGGGTAGTGCGGGATACGCTACTGGCCATTCCGGACCGATTGTCAGATGTTCTGGCAGCTGAGACAAACCCTCAGCAGATAAGGCAAACCTTGATGGATGGACTGGAGCAAGCGCTTTATCAGCTTTCAGATTCATGGAAGTGAAAAGTGTCGTAAGGTCAGTAACCGTCTTGGCAATAGACGGGGTGGAGGCGGTCTCCAGCCATCCCAAGACTTCATCACGGAGGTGGTCATCTGTTTGATTAAGGAGCCACGTAACGAGATAGGGGTTCTTTTCAAGCAGCCTTTTTACACCAGCATCCTGGTCTGCCAGTTGGCAGATCTCATCAATGGTGCGCTCATTCAATATTTTCTGTTTGAGTGAAATACCGGATTGTTCAACATAATGAGCTACAAGAAACTTTCTAGCGTCTACAACTCTGACTGTTCGTAACCAGTTGTATTTATGACTGCCCTTCTTTTTATCTGATTTAGTTATACCTCCGGATATACGTGCCGGGACAGCAGGAACCAGAAGGTGGCTATGTTGTTGTTTCTGAGAGCAGCGAGACATAAAGAATTCCTTTTCTTGTGTTGTCATTATGCAGGAGAGATTTAGGGAACAATATTCGACCAAAGGTGGAGTATGACCCCATATACCAAAGGATTACTCCTGGGGTTGCAGCCTGATACCCGCCTGACCGTATTGGAATGGGCAGATGAGCACCGTATTCTGCCCATCAACCTGGCGATCAAGCGAACGGCGACGTTTTCCCGCAACCGTAAGATTCTGATGGTGTCTACGCCCAATATTGCCGGGAGCAGCAAAATTGAAACAGTACAGCAGTTTCTCCGGGATGGAGAAGCGCCTCACAGCCATTGAGCAAGAGCTGGCCAAGCAGAATAAACGCCCCCGGCAGTACGGAATTTATTCCAGCCGGGGAATATTCTGATCAGAACATTATGAGTCAGACCAGACTGCCAGCTCATTGCCACCAGGCTCGGCAAAATGGAACCGTCGGCCGCCCGGGAAGCTGAAAATTTCTTTGACAATAGTGCCGCCAGCAGTACGGATTTTTTCCAGAGTACTTTCCAGACCCTTGCTGTAGAGCACGATTAAGGCAGCTCCCTGAGCAGCAGTGGAAACAGCATCAGCACGATAAAAACCGCCCATCAAACCTTGATGGTCAAAAGCCGTGTATTCCTCGCCATAGTCTGTAAATGACCAGCCAAAGGTGTCGGTGAAGAACTGCTTGGTTGCCGGTAAATCTTTTGAGGGCCACTCGACGTAATCAATTTTCTCGTGTGCAGGCATGCTGCGTATTCCTGTTCAAAGGGTGATGGCTGCGGGGTTTATCGCCACAGGTTGGCAATTAGGGTTAAAGCCAGGCTGATAACAATCATGGAGGTCAGGGGAATAAAGACCTCTGTCCTGCCGCTTTTCCAGCGCAGATCACCGGGCAGGTGGCCAAACCAACTCAGCAAACCGGGAGCGAAATGCAGAGCAAGACCCGTAACCAGAATGGCCAGTCCTACGATCATCAAGAGCTTTGCCATGGCCTGGTTCTCCAGACTGTTCCGGGTAAAACAATGGCGTATTCCTCTGAAGGATGCAACCGAATATGAGGCAGGGGATTCGACAGAAACTGGCTGGGTTTCTGCTCAAACGGCTGGTCAATGCCTCCTGCACCGCAGCAGGCCAAGATCGTCGGGCCATCAGCTGGATGGCTCCCCGCTAGACGACGCTCTGGGTGTCACCATGTATTCCCGGTTCCATGGGTTCTGTGGTACGGAGTTTTACGACTCACTGATTGGCCATCCTTATGCGAAAGAGTCCTACCAGCGCTATCAGGCAGGAGCCATGTTCCGCAATGACTTCAAGGAAGGCTTCCCGTTTATCGAACCCGATGAAGCTTATGTCTTCCCCATGGGTTCCAATATTTTCCGCACCTGGTTTGGCCCTGCCGATTTTGTGGAAACCACTAACCAGATTGGTTTGCCCCTCTATGCCAAGCAGAAGCCTCTGGACTTTGATAAAGGCATTCAGTTGTATACCCAGTCAAACCCGCTGCCTCTGTGTCTGAAACCCCGGGCGGTAATCAAGTGCACTAATGATGCTCAGGAAGGCAAATCCTTTGCGATTCGAGTACACCGGGCCAAGTTCTCACCGGTGCAGAGCCCAATCGGGTTGCCACATCCATCTGGGTTAAACCGGCTTCCTTTCGGGCTTCTTTCAATACAACACCGAACTTGAAAGCTTCAAAACCTTCATCAAAACCTTCAGCAAATTCGGTGTCAGATGCTTTTCTTT
>NZ_JBYVJU010000037.1:0-4188 GCF_058147085.1 Parendozoicomonas sp. 209JJ7-1
CCGCTAAGAGTAAATATGCACATTCCTACTAAATTCAAAGAAACAAATCTGGATGTCTTACATAAACTCATTCAAGATTATCCGCTTGGGGCACTGATAAGCTCGGCAGGGAATTTCATAGATGCAGATCATATTCCTTTTTACCTGAAAAGAGATGAAAATGGTCAGGTAACTTTACAGAGTCACATAGCCAAAGCAAATCCGTTATGGAAAACATGCCCTGATGGTCAAGAGATTCTGCTCATATTTCATGGGCCAAATGCTTATATCAGCCCGAACTTCTATCCATCAAAGAAAGAGACAGGAAAAGCTGTTCCAACATGGAACTATTCTGTCGTTCATGTTAGAGGTCGCATTACTTTCAAGCACGAAAGCAGTTGGATTTTACAGCTTCTCAGCGATATTTCTGACGTCCATGAATTAAACCAAAATATGCCTTGGTCTGTTTCTGATGCACCAGAAGGTTTTACTGAAAAACTCGTTAACGCAGTTGTTGGCTTAGAAGTTGTTATAGAAAGTATCGTTGGTAACTTCAAGTTAAGCCAAAACAAATCTACTTCGGACTATTCAGGTGTTGTAAGCGGTTTAGCAAACTCAGAGAACGTCGCAGATGTTTCTGTATCAAAACAAATGCAAAACAATCAACATGCGGCTAACAAGTAAATCCAGGTGACGCCTACGGCGCACCTGATTTAGGCGTTATAAGCAAAAACCACCAATGGAGTAACAATGAAAAAAGTAGTTCTCACAGCGTTTCTTACACTTGCTTCAGCAAGTACTTTTGCAGCAAGTGAATTGGACACCGCAATAGAAAGGTTTTTAGATCAGAAAGGAGTCACATTACACACAAAATCAAAGCCAATTGGTGAGTACGTTTCAGCTGACAAAAAGCCAGTAAAATTTGAGTTTATAAGCTCACGTCAACTAGGCTCCACAAAAAAAGCAAAAGGAATACAAGTTTCAATACATAAGTCCAAGCACAGTAATAAATTTGAAGCCGACTACATTGATTATAATGAAATAAATACTTTTATAAAAAATCTAAAGGTTATATGGAATCACAATTCTAAACCAGGGCCATCAGAAATCAGCATGGTCAGTGCAAGAACCAAGTCAGGTATGGCAATAGTTTTAACGGAAGTGAATGAAGCTAAAGCCAAGAAAGCAGGTATTACAAGATTTGGAATGATTGTAACTGGTGAGGCTTTTGATGAGTTAAACGATCTTAATGATCCAAGTAAATTGGATAAAATTGACGGCCTAGCAATAATTCCTATGGAAGGTATCAAAGATATTATTGCAATATTAGAAAACTCTTCCAGATCTCAACTTTAATTTTCTTATAACAAGTAAATCCAGGTGACGCCTACGGCGCACCTGATTTAGGCGTTAGGCTTCTCAACAACACCGGAATCCAAAAATGGATAAAGTTGCTCTATTTGTTGATGTACAAAACGTTTATTACACATCAAAGCAAACCTATAGACGGAACTTTGATTACAACAAGTTTTGGACGACTGCCACAGCTGGAAGAGAAGTAGTAAAGGCTATTGCTTATGCAATTGATCGTGGTGATAAAAAACAGAGTGAGTTTCAAAATATTTTGAGAGCAATCGGTTTTGAGGTAAAGCTGAAACCTTTCATACAAAGGTCTGATGGTTCTGCGAAAGGTGATTGGGATGTAGGCATAACCATCGATGCAATGGAATATGGAAATCTAGTAGATATTGTGGTTTTAGTTTCAGGAGATGGAGATTTCGACCTTCTTGCCAAGAAGCTTCGAATTGATTGGGGAAAGAAGGTTGAAGTATATGGTGTACCGAGTTTAACATCTAAAACATTGATGGATGCTTCAAGTGAATTTATTCCAATTAACGAGACGCTGCTACTCAAATAGTTAATAATCGCAGTCAAAGCCTAACAAAAAAATCCAGGTGACGCCTACGGCGCACCTGATTTAGGCGTTAGCTCCATCAAATCAACATCGAGGTAAACTTTGAATCAATTAGCACTTATTCCAAGAGTTGAGGAAGGAGAAATCATTCCTCAAAGAGCCAGAGATGGTTATATTAGTGCAACGGCTCTTTGCCAATCTGTCGGGAAAAGGTTTTCTGACTACAAAGTATTGCAAAATACTCAAGCTTTTATTGCAGAGTTATCTTCACAAACAGGTCTTTCTGAAAACCAACTTATTCACGTTATAAGTGGCGGCAATCCCAAATACCAAGGAACCTGGGTTCATCCATTTCTTGCAATAAACTTAGGTCAGTGGCTTTCTGCAAAATTTGCAGTAAAAGTTTCCCAATGGGTTACAGAATGGCAGCAAGGCGGCGCAAAAGCTGTCATGCCCGTTCATATCGATAGGTATATGCAGAATCGTAGTAAAATTCCGTATACCCACTTTTCAATGCTGAATGAACTAACTCTTAATTTAATTGCTCCTCTTGAACAAGCGGGCTATACGCTACCACAAGATATGGTTCCAGATATTTCTGAAGGTAGAATTTTCTGTAAATGGTTGCGGGATCATAAAGGAATTGAGCCAAATACATTTCCAACATATGAACACGAATATCCTGACGGTAGGGTTGTAAATGCAAAGCTATATCCGATAGAACTTTATGAAGATTTCAAAAGACACTTCAACGAGGTTTGGTTAGCGAATCACGCTCCTCGGTATTTCGGTCAACGAGATCAGCAAGCTCTTCATTACGTCCAAACATTGCTGCTACCGAGCAGCTAGATGAAGCTAACAAGTAATCCAGGTGACGCCTACGGCGCACCTGATTTAGGCGTTACATGCTTCAATTAAAGTCTGAGTTAAATTCAACGATTAAATTGAGCCAATGATAAAAATAAAATTTCTACAAATTAGATATAAACTGAATCAACTTCTTGCTAAGGAAAAGTGTTAATGGATGAATATTTTGACTTTCTTCACTTCACTTGGCAGCCTGAAAAGGCTCTGAAAATTGCAGGGTGTTTTCTCTTTGCATTATTTTCAGGTTTTATCTATTTAGCTTATTTGTTACCTGAAGCTGTGTACCATATTTCGCCATTCATCATCCTTACCGGAATTCTGACGTTTGTGTCCTTCTATACTAAGAAAGAAATTTTTATTGGTAGAGAAAAATTTGTAGTACGTTTCCGTACGGTTTTAGGGCTTACTAAAAAGGAATACTTTATTCGAGATTACACTGGAGTTGTGGTTACTGTCGAGGCTCCACAAGATTACGATATTACGACAGGCAGCCTCAAAGATGTATTAATGGTGTACATGATTGGAAAAGGAAAAACAGAAGACTTTGAATTGGATGTATTTGAAAAAAGTGGTGCCGGATTGAATTCAAAAGTTGCTAATGCCAAAATCGATTTTTCTAAGAAAATTGCTGATAAAACAAAATTGAAATTCATAATATGTGACAGTGTATATAAATACGTACCGAATTTTGAATTAAAAACTTAAAATCTGCAGTCCTCCGTATCCAGCATGTAACAAGTAAATCCAGGTGACGCCTACGGCGCACCTGATTTAGGCGTTAGCTGCCTAAGGAGAGTTCAATGCAAATCGAGAGTTGGTTAGCGTTCTGCTCAATTGCTCTATTAGCCACAGCAACTCCAGGTCCAGCAATTTTGCTGGTATCGACGAATAGTTTGATGTTTGGCTTCAGAAAATCATTGTTAAATGTTTTAGGGAATATTTCTGGTTTGCTTTTAATGTCCAGTTTTTCTGTTCTGGGCTTGAGTGCCGTTGTTATGAATTCTTCCATTGCTTTTACAGTTATAAAAGCTGCAGGGGCAATTTACCTCATTTATATGGGAGTAAATTTATGGAGAAAAGGTATAACTCCAATAGAGTTGAAACAGACCAAGAAAGGAAAGAAACATAATATCAGCCTGTATTTTCAAGGTATTTTGGTTTCAATTACAAATCCCAAAGCCATCGTATTTACAACAGCATTATTCCCACAGTTCATCGTAGTTTCAGAGCCATTACTTCCGCAGTTCACGGTTCTGGTTTTGAGCTTTATGTGTTCATCATTTCTTTGCCTCTCTACATATTCATATCTGGCGCAAAGAGCAAAAAACAAAACGAGCAAGCTATTTTCAGGCACTTTAGTGGGCAAAGTATTTGGTTCAACCTTCATTGGTGCCGGTTGCATATTGGCATCAGCATCAAAGTAACCG
>NZ_JBYVJU010000038.1:0-3692 GCF_058147085.1 Parendozoicomonas sp. 209JJ7-1
TAACGCCAAAATCAGGTGCGCCGCAGGCGTCACCTGGATTTTCTTGTTATGTTCTTTGTTGGATATAAATTACTCTATGCTTTTCAGCGGGTTTAATTAAATTTGGAAATATATAGCAATCGCCGTCATTATAATCATTCTCTAACTCAGTCCAGAATTCTTTCTCAGATTCGCACGCTCCAAAAGCAAAGAAAGGTTTGCCTTGGTCATGCATAGAAATCCAAACATCAACTTCAAAGTTTGTGGAATTTTCATAGAAAGCTTCACCAATCGGGTAATCCATCCACTCAGCTATGAAGTCATAGTTTTCATATCCATTTTCTTGGCAAAAACTAGAAATAAGGACTTCACGATGTTTTTCCAAACTAGACCAAGCGGCTTCCTCTTGTGCTCCATCATAATTTGCGAAATCAGGGCGGACAGCCATTACGATAATTAATCTTGTCTTATCGCTATTGTAGGCTTCATATAAATTATAAGTTTTAGTTTCTGCTGACATAACTCGATCCAGAACATAACGCCTGCATCAGGTGCGCCGAAGGCGTCACCTGGATGCACTTGTTATAACACGCCTTCCTAGTTGCACATTCTGGAAGAAATATGCTCTATTTCTTCCAGACTTAGCCTTTCAACAGACCAACCTGTGGCAAAAGGAATTGTACTTGATTTAGGTAGTTGCTCAGGGTTTAAATCTCTAACTCGCACTCTAGACGGTAGGGCAGCGCCTTCTCCTACGAAAATAGCTTCTTGTTGTGCCAATATGGGCAGTGCACCAACCATTCCAGACAATCCATCGGGTAGGAAACGTGCAACATGTTGCTGATCAGCTGAGTTTGTGAGTCTCAGCACAACCCAAGTACCACATTGTGAGATTACAGTACTATCTACATCTGCTGGCCTCTGACTGACCAACATTAAACCGATGCCATACTTTCTCCCCTCTCTAGCAATGCGCCGTATTGCACCTTGGGCAGCAGCATATTGAGCTTCACCATGATCAGGGACATAACGGTGGGCTTCTTCGCAAACTAATAAAATAGGGTCTTTCTCTTTTTCTTCTTGTGTCTGAAATACTTTGTATTGAAACAGCAATCTAGCGATTAGTGCTGTGAGAGGACCTGCAACTTCATTAGGTAAGCCTGAGATATCAATAATCCTGATGTCTTTTCCTTGTTGTCCAGGCGCACCTATTAACTGATTCAAGACTTCATGTAGTTTGATGTCGGCCACGCTACCTTCCCAGCACTTCATCATAAATGCGAGTCGAGTATCTCTGCGAAGAACCTTGAGTTTGTCTAGTACGGACGGAACAGGGGATTTTGCCAAATCAGTATTTGTAAGGCTTACATGCCCTGCATTTGTTTTCCTGCCACCCTGTATGTACTTAACATGGCTTTCAAATTCTTCTAGGCAAAATGGTCTGGGCTTATCTCGATCAAATTCTAAAATGTCAGATGTGTCTTTTCCATCACACAAATCAGGGTCATCAAAGTTTTCTAAATGATCGAGGGCACCCGTGCCAAACTCTCTCGGACAAGGCTTTACGATACCTGCAGTCACCATCCTTGCGTGAGCAAGAGCTTTCTGAACAACATTATTTTGACTTGTCGCGCTCCTTTCAGTTTTACCAATTATTAAATTGGTAAATTCGTCACTAGACATCAGCCAATATGGGAGTTTTATTTCTTCCTGGTCATCATTACCTTCAACAATGTCATATGCTCGGTATTGGACAGCCCGATCTTTAAAGGCCGTACCATATTCACCATGTGGATCAATTACCACAATCTGCGGTGATAGGTTCGTTTCATCCACTTTGTGGGATAGCACACTATGAATTATTGCAGCAACTGTACCTGATTTTCCTGAACCTGTTGATCCAAGAACAGCACAGTGCATACCAAACATTTTATTAATGTTTGCTCTGCAAGCGGTTGACTCTGCAGCACTATATACTGCAAAAGGAACTAACGGATCGACACCTTCGTTTTGTTCACCTTCAGCAGAGCGATACACACTTGATATTTCATCGTTTGTTAATAGAAATACACCTTGTTGAGGCAATGGATAGGTTTTTATACCCCGCCTGAATGAAAGCTTTTGGGTTGAAGCGACCCAGTTTCCTTCTGCAAGAAGTTGAACTTCCATTAGCCGCTGATCAGAGTCTGGATTGACAGGCTTACCTTCATCAATCAACTCTTCAGAACGCATCCGAAGCATAGTCACTAAGCCAAAGATTATCTTTCGACCATAGTGAATCTTGATCATGCTTCCTATCTGACCAATAGGATAAACACGACCATTATATGTGCTCGTTAACTCTGAAATTTTGTCTGATATTTCAACTTTAATTGCTGTTCCAGATACTTCAACAACTTGACCAATTCTTAATTCATTAACTGGTGTAAACATGTTAGACCTCACATCCATTTTTCAACACTGATGTGGCACCTTTAAATGTCCACCAAAAATCGTTGTCGTCTTTTCTTTTGAATGGCCCATCCCCAGCTATATAAAGACCGTGTATGGAAGCAATCATCACTCTTTGCCCATAACTTGACTTCCGCCATTTTTCGAGACAAACGGGTATTTCGTCTTTGCACTCTAGAAATGCCACGAGTACTGTTTTGTTATCTTCTTTTGATAGTGCAAACTCAATTTCATTGTTGATGTGTTCATCACCAAAGCTATATCCACAAACACAAAGAACGTTGCTATTAGTAGAATTCAGGGCTTTCCTAAACAAATCAAACTGCGTAGAGAATGGGTCTTGTTGTGTGGCGATGTACTTTGTTGCTTGAGGGTAGATAAGAACTTGTCGATCTGTTTTGGGATAACGATCATTATCACGTACTCGCCATACATATCCTTTTTTACAAAGATACCAGTCGATTGAACCGTGCATTTTTATGAGATTTGCACGTTGCCCATTTATTGGTAGCGGCTCACCGTATTGTTGTGTTCGGTAAGCAATGGCTCCGCCCGCGAATCCATCCCAGTATGGGATTTTATTCAATGCGAGAGCATCTTCCAGAAGTGTATCGTAATTTGTAGTGAAAATATTAATGGGCTTTCGTCGTTGATAAATTCCAGCGGATGCATGGTTAAAAAGTGTATCAATAAAGTCGAGGTGGGCATCCACTGAAACTATAGGATTAGTTCTAGTCCCTTCTTCTGATGTATTCCCTTCGCTGTCTTCTACATATCCACATCGGATTACATTTGATATTGATTCTAATATTGCACCATGAATTTCTTCGAGCTCAGATAAGCTTACTTCAGTTGCATTTATAATGGTTTTTTTGTTTTTAGTTCTTTCTGCTAAAGCTGCATAGTCACCTAAGTGACTCAGGACATGTTCAATATGGCAGTCTTCAGGTAGTTCATTAAACAATGGGGCTAAAATTTTATCAAAGATTTCTTTGTGACTATTTTCTAAGTCTTTTTTTACTTTGTTTGTAAGTGGATACATTAAAGGCAATTTAGCATCATAGCTGATACCGGCTCCCATTAACCAGCTTTGCTCATTGCATTTTAAGTGTTCCTCTAGTTGAGTGAATAGCTCCTCATCAATAACTTGTTCCATGTTTCTCTCTTAAGTTAGTAGGATGGTGATGATTGGTATTAGTGTTATAACGCCCGCATCAGGTGCGCCGAAGGCGTCACTTGGATGCGCTTGTTAGGTGCTTACC
>NZ_JBYVJU010000039.1:0-3429 GCF_058147085.1 Parendozoicomonas sp. 209JJ7-1
GGCCCTGCATCCACTCAGAAAATATCGTGTGAAAGTGTTTTGCGTTAACCAGGCTGACAACACGTTCTATTGTATCGTGCGAGGGAATACCGTTAGAAAAGTCGCCCATGGTTTTGAGCCAATTTTCACGAATCCGTCCAAAATCGGCAATCTCTGCCCAACCCTTTGCACCACCAATCATGGCACAAATAACGAGCAGCAGAATATCACTCAGTTTATGGTCGACTTTCCGAGATTGACGGAAGTCTTGAAGTTCAGAAAGTTGTTTGATCAAGCTGTGTGCATTCACGTCGACTGTGCTCATTATTCATCCTGGGATGCATATGAACACAAAATGAAATTAGAATTAAACAGTTATCGTCAATTGAGAACTCGTTGCAAGAAAAGTTCCGCAACCCCAGTGATATCAAGGGCTTTCATGATCTTTCCCTGATCCACTACCAATCATTGAAAATCCTCTTTCTCAAATCAAACAAGCCATTTCTTGGCAATCAGGGATGCTTTGAACCCAAGCGCACGCTTAACGCCTTGCTCGGAAAATACTTTACTCTGCTTCGAATTACTGATAATTGCTTCCAACGACTCTTTCAAAGAGTCAACATTACCATTAGCCACCAACCTCCCACTACGGCCATCTTCAATAATTTCAGAAGGCCCATACAGACAATCAAAAGCACTTACAGGACAGCCCTGACTTATAGCTTCCATAAGTACATTTCCCCAACCTTCATACCTAGAACTCAAAGCAAAACATAGAGCATGCCGGTACCAAGGCCAAATATCATTTTTAACTCCTGGCATATATAAACGGGCAGAAATCCCAAGCGCTGTCGCCTGAGCCTCTAAAGCATTCCGCTCGTCTCCTTCCCCAAGAATCACAAGATGCAATGTTTGATCATCTAATTGAGCAAAAGAACGAATCAAAAGATCAAATCCCTTTTGCCGATGCAATCGGCCCACTCCGAGTATATAACGGTTAGGAGCATCAATCGGCCTTGACAATAACGTCGTTACTGGTGGTAAATTAGTAGGCATGGGATTGGGAATATGAGTTAAATTACCAGCTGAAACACCCATATCTGATAAAGATAAAGCAACCCCTCTTGAAACAGACACCACCTTATCAGGGAGTCGATATAATAATGGAATTAATATTCTATAGAAGATTGGAAACCGGCTAGGGTCAATGTGTACACTCACCCATAAGCACGACAGCTTGCCAAGTAAAAGCATCGCCAAAATGCATGGAAAATTGGCACTTTCCATAAAACTGATGACTCTGTCTGGTTTCTCTGCGCGAAAGAGTCGAGCAAGACCAAACACTCGGCGCATAGCCTGAATACTTTTACCTAACCAGCCAATATTCGCAGGTAAACCTAAATCGACTAATTCACCATCATATGCATAGGCAGGGCTGCTTCCATCAAACACGGCAATCTTTACTTCATGTTCTTTCGCCCATTCTTGACTTAACAAAGAAACAACACGTTCAGCACCACCACAATGCAAAGAGGGAATAACGACCAGTAATTTCATTAACATTCCCCTTTAACGACTTTTCGATAGTAAGCCTCCAAGCGTTGTGCTATATCAGGCCAGTCTAACCGTTCTACAAACTCTCTCCCTGCCCTTCCGAACCCTGAGCGATTCATTGGATCAGAGAATTCTACCAGTGAGCTGACCAGCTGATCGGCATTATGTAATGAGACTACCCGGCCTGCTTTCGCCTCAGTAATTAACACTTTTAAATACCCCACATCAGTACCAATTACAGGTAAACGGTGGGCCATAGCCTCCAGTGTAGCAATAGAGAAATTTTCATAACTTGATGTAAGCGCAAATAAATCCGCCACGGCTAACCATTTATTCACATCCTGAGGGGATTGGTGGCCCAAAAAGTGAACCTGGTTACCTATGCCCAACATTTCTGCGCTATGTTTCAGATTGGAGGCAAGCGGCCCATCACCGACGAACAACCAGTGCCAGATAACCCCCTGTTGTTTAGCGCTCGCCAAGCCCTCCAGTAATAGATTATGATTTTTCACTGGCACCAGGCGTGCCGTTGTAATACCCAATGGCTCTTTCATTCCAATGCCCAATCGTTTACGCTGCTTACAACAATCAGGCTTAGTCGAATCTATAACAGGGAGGTCAACCCCTGGTTCAATAATTTCGTAGTCTCTTTCTCGAACAAACCCCATTTCTGCTAAAGTCCACTCAGGTGAGCCATGGGTGAACAGACCAAAATGTCTGTGAGCAATCAGTTGAGACAACTTTGCACGTATGCGCCTAGAAGGCGGCCCTGGAAGCCACGAAATAACAGGCTGCTGCCTGCTCAACAACTTCTCAGGCAAGCCAAACAGTGAACAACACTGAATAATATCAAAAGCATTTTCCCGATGCGTTGCAAGCCAACGAAGTACCGCTTGCTCAAAAAGGGCATTATCGAGATGATAGAAGGCAGCGGACACCTTACTGCTCCATCCCTCAGTTGCATAGGCAAAACGCCGTAAGTTTGGTGTTGCAACATAAATAACTTTTAGATCAGGAAAACTATTCTTTGCTGACTCACGCAATGGTTTTCCTGTAACTACAGTGACTTCATGTCCGCTAGCTAGCAAATGAAAAGCAACGTTATAGTCGAAGGACTCTCCACCACCATAAAGGGTACCCATGGCACGATTAACAATCAGTATTTTCATACGAGGATTTTATGCTCTGTTTTAATCACTTCAAATCCAACCTAGTAAAGCTTAGATATACTCCATTATCTTTTTTCAGCACTAATAACATACATGGTTGAAACAAGGCATCTCGCGATAATCGCTCAGCACACTTTGTACAGCAAATCATATTAATCCCCCCGAAAACAATGAGAAACAGGCGTAAACACGAAGCCGGCCTGTCGAGCTCGATCAATCAGCATTGAGAGTGTCTCATGCATGTCTGGCGCATCTCTAAATTCCCAGTAGTGTGTAGCAATAGTGAAGGGAACTCGAAGGGTTGCGCATATGTTAAGACTACGCTTCAAATTATCAACATTTGCACGAGGAGTTAGTGCGTAAGCTCAGGGAAAACGCATGAAACCCCGCGCCGTTACTGGGCTCAAACTAATTTCCATGGTGCAGAATCTTGCAAACCTGGAACTGTTTAAATTTTGCTCTTATTTCTCTCTATCCCTTATATAACAAGGGGTAGAAAGAAATTATTTACTTGCACAGTGCAAACACATGCTCATGAGATATTTCATCAATAGAGGTTTTGAATCAGATAACTTCAAAATCACTGCTCTTTTCCGCGTGAAATTTCCTACAATCCCAGTGATACCAAGGGGTTTCATGCGTTTTCCCTGGCCAGTTGTAAGTATTCCGTGAATCCATGCTCCAAGCCCCCCCTTTTTCTTTCCAAGGGGCTATAGTCTTCTCATGC
>NZ_JBYVJU010000040.1:0-3421 GCF_058147085.1 Parendozoicomonas sp. 209JJ7-1
TCATGTAACGCCTAAATCAGGTGCGCCGTAGGCGTCACCTGGATTTACTTGTATGTGCGTGGCTGTGATTAACCGATACTACCTATTTTACTGAAGAATGATAGCTCTGAGTTGATGTGCTGCTCTAAGGCTTTATCATCTTCAGCAACCGAACCTACCCAAAGTGTAAACAGCCTACAACCAAGAGAAGCATGAGGGTCTTTTTCTGCCAGTGAATCTTCCAGTTCATTTAGTTTTCTTATGTATGAAACCTTATCTCTCATTACAAGGGATTTATATTGGTTTATATCAGAGAACTCTTTATGGAACATGCTGTACATCATATTGATGCTATTTCCTACAGCCATTTGAGCAGGCTTGTCTGCACTTTTTAATGCGTTCGAAATAGAATCGAATTGATCTTTAACAGCTTGTTGTTCAGGGTTGAGTTTCTTTTTCCCAAAACCAAACATGGTATTCCTCTTATATTTCTTTTATTTTATATATGGGATGGCAATCATGACAAAAGGTGTATTTGATTCCTTCTCTAAAACCATCTTTATCAGCACTTCTTGAAAAGAACTCCCCAGGTACAATTTTTCTTTTACAACGGAAGCATTGTAGTTCCTCAATTGCTTCTAAGGCAGAAACACCTTCTTCTGTGTTATAAATGTTTCCACACCACTTTGATTTTCTTCCCATTTCAAAAACTCAATGTTTAGTAGATGCATGGGTTTTGAAGTAGCACATAACGCCAAAATCAGGTGCGCCGTAGGCGTCACCTGGATTTTTTTGTTATACGGCGGATTGCACATAGCTCTGGATTTCATGTGCTAAAGAACTCATATCGCTGAATATGTGGTGAGCACCAGCTTCTTTTAACCTTGAACTTGGCATGTGTTCAGAGTAGCCAAAAACAGTCATACCTGCTGAAACTCCTCCACTCACACCCAGCGGACTATCTTCTATAACCAAGCACTTTGATGGATCATTTTCTCCCATTCTCTTCGCTGCATGAAGATAAATATCTGGATATGGTTTGCCTCTTTTAACATCAGAAGTGCTGTGTAATTTTCCAGAGAAATGCTTTAGCAGGCCAGTTTTACCTAATGTCGTTTGCATTTTCTCGTAAGAGCCACTTGAAGCAACACAAAATGGAAGTGAAATCTCTGCTAATGCTTTCTCAATTCCTTTTACAGAAGTGACGCTCTGCTCTAATGCTTTGTTTATTTCGTTTTTATACTTTATTTCAAGACCTTCAGGTGGATGGCTACCAAGCATTTCCTTCACAATTTGCATACATTGAGCTGAAGAGTGACCGACAAACGTTGAGAACATATCTTCTAAAGTTAATGAAAAGCCACACTCTTCATTAAGAATATTTGCAAATACCTTATTTGCTATTTTCTCGCTGTCTACGAGAACACCATCACAGTCAAATATTATTAAGTTGAATGTTTTCATTACTTTCCTTTAGCCGTATAACGCCCGCATCAGGTGCGCCGAAGGCGTCACTTGGATGCGCTTGTTAGGCGCTTACCAGGTTTACACGGAATTTGCCTACAACGATACACAGAAATGCCATGTGCACTTTGTTTTGGCTGGCATGACACGAATGCCTTTGCACAAGATTTAAACGGCGTAGACTGTAAACTTTCACGAAACATAGACGGCGCTACCTAAAAAGGAATGAGCTCAGATGTTTGTTGCTAGCCTTGCACAATAAAACCGATTCTTTTTCAAGGATGGACACAGTTGTTTGCCTGGTGACTTTTGCACAATCGCTATGTTGGCGTTGGCAACTCGAAGGCTAGAACACAGAGCCAAAACGCCGCAAACGCTTTACTCGACGCCGACACAAATTTAAATTGCGGCGCAACTCAGGGAAAAAACTCCAATCTCTCCCAACGCCAGCCAACACAATAAAGGATGTTACTTTTCAAACTTGAAGTTGTCTTTGCTTCGCCTAACGCCCGCATCAGGTGCGCCGAAGGCGTCACTTGGATGCGCTTGTTAAATGGCAACTACTCTGATGTAGCTCGTTTTTCATATACTTCGGAAGGTGTTTTGACAAAACCTTTCCATGTGTTTTTAGTTTCAATAAGTAAATGTTTGATTGTGCTTTCTTCGATGTCTTCAGAATCACATTGGGATAAAATGTTTGCCATGTGATAAAAATCAGCTGAACTCATATCAACTATTCGCTTACATGTTATGTCGAAAGTATTTTCAGCATCAAAATTGTTGACGTTTGGAAGATTTAATTGTGACCACAAGTTTGCCTGAGCTGAATAGAAATATAGGGCTATATAGCAGTTCACGAGTTCTTTTTTCAAAGATTCAACATTGTGATTATTAGTCTGCTGATGTAATGATGTAGAAAGAGACAGAGGCATTTCTGCCACAACTTTCAATATCTCTGTAAATTGCTCATGATTACCAGTGTTCTTTGGTTCAGTGACATATTTAGTTAATCGATCTAATTGTTTCCCTGAAATTTTCTGAAGCATGTCCGTTTGAGATTTTATTTCGGTAAGGCTATTTGATACATCTTTCTCTGTATTTCTTCCGACAATGAAAAACCAAATAGAGATTGCTATGGCAAAAAAAGCCAAGATTATTGAAGTGACACTAGAAATAATGCTCCAAACTTCTGCTGTCATTATTCATCCTTTTTGTTGAATTTAACTCGATGCCGGATTGCCATTTAACGCCTGCATCAGGTGCGCCGAAGGCGTCACCTGAATGCACTTGTTAAATTTTCTCGATATTACACCGTTTTTATTTATCACCGCTTGCAGTGTACTCGACGTTTGTAACTACACCATTCTTGTTGTAAGAAATCACAAGGGTTTTCAGATAAAACTTCATATTAAATGCAGAGCCTTTTGCTTGACTATAAAGATAAACTTTGGCTTTCTCGTTTTCTTTCATTGTAAGAGGATATATAAATTCCCCTCCAGGTTTACCGAGAACTTCTATTGCTTCACTAATAGTTGTTTTTCCTTTTTCGATTTCTTGTATTTTTGATTCATCAAAGTCGGTTGCGTCTATCTTCCAAGAACTAGTGAATTCGCTTCCCACAAGTTTATCATTATAAAAATAGAATCCTTGGCTTCTAACTGCGGTAACTCCTTTATGTAAGCTATCTCCACCAGTACTAGCGTATGCATAAGAGAGAACATCAAACTGTTTATCATTCTTTGTGACAACTCCCTTATTGTATGGCTTGCCAAGTTTTTTCTGTATTGATTGCTTTGTATCTTCCCCAAAATTTATTTGATTGTTTTCGACTTTTTTAAAATCTCTGCCTGCACACCCAGTTAGAAATACTAACAAAGCTATTACGCACAAGTTGATTTTTTTCATTTTCACTCCTTTGTGTGTTGTTGTCGAAATTTAACGCCTAAATCAGGTGCGCCGTAGGCGTCACATGGATTTA
>NZ_JBYVJU010000041.1:0-3353 GCF_058147085.1 Parendozoicomonas sp. 209JJ7-1
CACTTGTTAGGCGATTTGATATTCTGAATACGGGCTAGATTATATTTCAATGCTTATATTCACATGACTATGGATATTCATAATAACTTGAGCTTTTATGAGGACTTCACTTTTTTAATATCCAAAATTTTTCTATAAAAGTCTTCTACAGATATTCTTATGTCGTTTATTTCAGTTACTTCCAGTGAGTCTTCAATAGACACTTCATTATCATTCATGTAAAAGTAGACATTAAATCTACCTAAAATAATCTCTTCATATATTCTATCTCTGTTAGAGCGAAGATCATTGATAGTATTAATAAGGTGGTTGATGATCATTTCACTACAATCTTCAGTAATAAACTGCTCAAAGGGTGTAAACATAATTTTTCGGATGATAAAAGTTCACTGGATGTCCCGGTTGAATGATAGCGCCTAACGCCAAAATCAGGTGCGCCGTAGGCGTCACCTGGATTTTCTTGTTAGCTGAAAAATATTGTGATAATCAATTACCAAAACTTATTTCGGAAACTGATTCATATCTTATGATTTGGTCAGCGGTACCAATAATTGTTGTGCTGATCTCTACATCATTCTTGGCTGTAATAATCAGCTTTATGCCTTTTGCTTTAGCATATCCAGCTTCTATGCCCAAACCCACGCCTTTTTCAGAAACATCGATAACTACAAGATCTGATAAATCAATCTTATTGAATGTTTCTTGCATTATCTCTTGAGCTGAAAACTCCTGTTTTCCCCAGAACTCCATATCTCTGACGACACAGTATGACTTCATTCCATGCTTTACGAAACTTTGCTCAAAATCCTCAATAATATTTCTATTTTTGTTATCTGAATGATATTTGATTCCAAAATATACGTTCTTCATAACTTCCTGATATGACTTGGTTTGAACTGGACATTTTGCAGCTAACGCCAAAATCAGGTGCGCCGTAGGCGTCACCTGGATTTTTTTGTTATGCGTCGGTTGGTTTGGCTTTATTAAACAAAATCCAATGCTCTATACCATCTAGAAAATGTTCACTATCTACATGACAATAGTGAAATACTCCATTATGTTTTTCAGCAATACCGTTCATAAAGGAGAATAAACGATCAATATTTTCTTTCGATGGTACGGACTTTACGCGAATTTCAACTGGATTATCATCGTAGTCAATACCAACGTAACAAGTAAAACCTTTTGCATCAGCATTTTCAACAGCTAATCTGGCACTTTCCTCTGAAGAAAAAAGTAAAGAGAAAAATACAAAGGTTGGCTTTGTAAGGTCGATGTTATTCAGTCTGAGATGTTCAATGAAATTTTCACTTGTTAGAGTTTCAGATTCTTCATCATAATTTTCTATAAGTTCTTCTAATTCCGTTGGTGACTCGTTCAATTTCCTAAAAGCATCAACGATAAGAGATAGGCTTTTCTTATTGTATGAATAAGCAGCAAACATATCACTTTCAGAATTAAAGTCTACTTCTCTCAGATCAACTCCATCATTATCACAATATTCAATAATGAGGTTTTCCCAAACATGACCAGTTGGGACGAGGTTATTCTTTGCAAAGATTTCCTCGTATTCACTTAATTCCGAAGTAGATATTGAATATTCACCGTCTTCTGATTTTTCTATTTCCATATAAAAGTATTTCTTAACCTTTTGCTAGGACTCTGAACTTTAGACGCATAACGCCTAAATCAGGTGCGCCGTAGGCGTCACCTGGATTTACTTGTTATGTGGCAATTCGACAATGTACTTTTATATTAATGACTGATAATTTTCGTACAGTCTGTTGTATTCTGTAACTGCATGTGGAAGGGTTTTTTTGAATTTTTCTAATACTTCAGGTGATATTGGTATTCCATTCAGTTTTTCTTCGCTAAAGGCTACGTTGTAGTTTGATTCCTTTTCAATTTTAGGAGGTGGCAGAAAATCTGTAGGTTTGACATTCAGCAAGTCTTTACCTTGCTGAGTATATTGTGCGATTAGCGAAAACTGCGAATGAAGAGCAACTTTGCAACATGCTAATAATTCTTCACGAAATTCATTTTCTAGTTTGTAATCTTTGATTGAATTAGAGATAGAATAAAATAGATTGACTTTTCCGCTTTTGCTCCCTTCAACATCATAAATGCTTCCTCGAGGGATAAAGTCATGAATTTGGTTTTTGATAATTAACTTATTCGTTTTCTCTATTTCCCTGAGCGTTTCTTTTGCTTCATTTTTTGTCTTTTCCCATGTCTCAATGCTGTTTCCCATGAGTTTCAATGATTTTATATTTGGTGCGATGTACGTAGCAAATGGAAAAATAAAAGATAATGATATGTACACTAAAAAATTATTAGCGGTAAATTTATCCAGATATAGCAGGATAACCCCAATAGAAAATAGGATTATGAATGTCCCTATTAGTTTGATTTCGTTTTTCATAAATCCATCTAAGTTTTTAATTCTCAAAGTTTACTCAGTGCTGGCTTTTGCCACATAACGCCTAAATCAGGTGCGCCGTAGGCGTCACCTGGATTTTCTTGTTATGTTTGATTATTGTTTATCCACTATTTCTTCCCACTCTTTCTCGTAGCCAGAGTTTTCTAAATAGCCAGATAGGGAATTCATTAATTTTTCATTCCAAAACTCAGCCCCTTCTTTCCATGGAAGCTGAGTTGAGTCTTTTTCATCTTTAATCGAGGCATCCACCATGTTCCAGAAAAATACACTCAAATGAGTCGCTTCCTGTGAGTTTGAAACAGAGCCGCGTTCAAGTATTTTTAATGTATCTGCGTCATTCAGCTTACGAGCATAATGCTCGGCATACTCTTTCTCTTCTTCAAATCTATATGAAATCATATTTTCAACTCGCATCTCTAATTACGGACATTCTTTGAGCAATAATTTTCAAATTTGAAACTAGTTTATCAACATGAATTTGCTCAGTGACGGTCAAAAAATAGTGCCCTTTTTTGTTATTATCTTCTTTGAACTCCATTCCTTTTGGAATGTCGGCCTTTTCAAGAATCCAATATATGTCGAACCTTTTTCCAGGATTGTGTTTAGATTTTAACTTATGAACTTGCTTCAGATTCTTATAGGTGGATGAAAAAGATAGCCCCATCTGATCATGAGGTAATACCCACTGTTTATCTTCAGAAAATAACCAGTCTTTTATCCTCACACCTTTTATTATTTTCTCATGCTTACCAACATCTCTCTTTCTATATAATGTTGGATGGCTGAGCATTTGAGTAGGTCGGCATAGAATTCCTTCGTACTCTTTAATGACAGAACTAAGGTCGTTTATTATTTTGAACTGCTGAATCATTCTTACTCCTTTAAGATGTTGAACTCCAAAAACATAACGCCT
>NZ_JBYVJU010000042.1:0-3040 GCF_058147085.1 Parendozoicomonas sp. 209JJ7-1
CCGCATCAGGTGCGCCGAAGGCGTCACTTGGATGCGCTTGTTAGGTGCAGCCGCTGGTACGATAAGTTTATTGCGACTTTGTTGGTAAATAATATTTTTTGGCACGATGTCGTGCTTGCCAGTTGCAAACAAAATGCCGGTGGAAATTGCTGGCACGAACTTACAGGTGGAACTTGTTGGCACAGACTTTATTTTGCTGGTTTGAAAACGCCGGTGAAACTCGTTTTGCCAGCAGGTGGAACCGATGCCCCTATTTTTGTCATTTTCGATAAGGCCAGTAAATTTTTTGGCACATTCTTTATTTTGCTGGTTTGAACAAGTCTGTGCGTGCTTGATGTAGGCACAAAATTAAAGCTTGAACTTCTTGAATTTGACGTTGACGTTTGGCACCTAACGCTTGGTTCAGGTGCGCCGAAGGCGTCACCTGGAACCACTTGTTATACGCGTGCTAGATTTCAAGTTTCTCAAACATTTCTTGAACTTTTGACTCTTCTATATTCCTATTAATTGCTTCTTCCTTTTCTTTTAGTTTTTTAGCTTCTAATTCAGCAATTAACTGTTTTCTCTTGGATTCATACTCTTCATTGGTGCTCATGATTGTTAGTTTTACTTTAGAAAGTTCTGCTTTCAAATCGGTTGGTTTGCATATTAGAACGAGTTTTTTACCTTGTACCTTGGCTTTCTGAGATTTGTATATTTTCTCAAAAATATTACGCCATTCTGGGCCAGTAAACTGGTTGATTTCAAAGTTAAATTCAAATTCTTCTTCATTATGACGCTTGGAGTCTAATGGCTTTACCAAAGAAATATTTATCTGTTCCATGATTTTGTGCTCTGGAATATTTATTAACGTATCGAAAGTGGAATCTTCCATGTTTTCTCCTAGCGTATAACGCCCAAATCAGGTGCGCCGTAGGCGTCACCTGGATTTTTTTGTTAGCTGTTTTTTTAAACTGAACTTTGCAGTTTTGCCCAACCTTACTGGCCTCGGCTTTCTGTAGCTGGCGCATGATGAAAGCAAATACGAAAAGGCTGATGCCGGGTTTATGACAACAGTGATGTGGCATGGAATGCCACCAAAAAGACTGAACTCTGCCCGGCTTAACACGAAAAGCCTTTACGTTGAACTTAATCGCCAGCAAACCATGAACAAAGAAACCTTCTTCTCTCGGTAAAGCTGAAGATATTTGCCCTACCTTTCTACCTCAGTTCTTCGTTGAGCTGGCACACGACGAAAGCAAATACGAAAAAGCTGATGCCGGGTTTGTGGCAACGGTGATGTGGCATGGAATGCCACCAAGAAGACTGAACTTTACCCGGCTTAACTCGAAAAGCATTTACGCTGAACTCAACTGCCAGCTTTTCACTGAACTTAACGCTCGAAGTTTACGACAGCTTCTCTATTTCTTCTCGATGATTATGCTGAACCAGAGCAAAAGGAATGACAAACTCACCTTTAACAGCTAACGCCCGCATCAGGTGCGCCGAAGGCGTCACTTGGATGCGCTTGTTAGGTGCTTACCCGGTTTGCATTGAATGTGCCGCACCACGATACGAAGTGTGCACTTTGGTTGTGGCTGGCTGCACGAATGTATGGACACAAGACTTAACGCCGCAAGCTGTGAGCTTAAATAAAGCGCAGATTTTTATAGCGGCGCGACTCGAAGGAATGAACTTCGATATTTTTAGCCAGCCTTGCACAATAAAGCCGATGTTTTTTCAAGGTTGAACACAGTTGTTTGCCTGGTGATTTATGCACAATGATTATGCTGGCGTTGGCAACTGAAAAGTCTGAACTCGGAGCTAAAACGCCGCAAACGCTTTACTCGACGACGATAGAAATTTAAATTGCGGCGTAACTCGGGGAAACAACTCCTATCTCTCCCAACGCCAGCCAACACAATAAAGAATACTACTTTATCAGACTTGAAGTTTACTCAGCTTCACCTAACGCCTAAATCAGGTGCGCCGTAGGCGTCACCTGGATTTACTTGTTATGTGTTCTATCAAAATGGTTATTGATTCTTAGAACTATTAGGCAATAAATAGATCATATTTAAATATGAAGATGTTGATATGCAACCTACTCAAATGGAAAAACCTACTGAGGACATGTATGCTAAACCACCCACCAGTCATCTTCCAGAAGACAAGGCAGAACAAAAGGCGAAATCTTGTTTTCACGGCTTTAATGTACGTAGTATTGAACCTAAGACCAGTTATTATAGAATTGGCGTTATTATTGGATCAGGAATGAGCAGTTTCGTTTATGAAGCGGAGTGCAAATCTCCAACCAAGTGCTCACTGGCTATTAAAAAAGTACGTGTTAAATCAGAACATGAGTATGAATTTTTTGATGGCGAATTAGAAAATATAAAATACATAACAAAATATGGACATCCCAATATCATAGATTTTTATGGATCATTTGATGAAGATGATGCTAGATTTTTTGTTTTTAGACGGGCGCATCTAGATTTAGAAGAACTGTTTTCAGAGGAATATATTACCCTTTTGACCCCTGGTATGATTAATGATTTATTCTTTCAGCTTCTGGAGGTTATAAGTTTTTTAGATGAAAAAGAATTTGATCAAACGGACTATTATGGATTTAGTGATGGTAAAAATTTCATGCTTGATATTGATTCTGGAGAACTTAAGCTGATTGATTTTGGCCATTGTCAAAAAAAAGAAAGTAAGCATTTTAAATCACCTCTTCGACATATACCAGAAATTGCTGCATTGCTCTTAAAGTTACAGGTTCAAAAAAAAATAAGTAGTCGTGATTCCATTAGAATATCATACGATCCATATCAGAAAATGGAAGTGTTAATCCAAGTTTTGTTGGAAGGTGGTATTGACAAAAAAAATGTGGAAGACTTGATGGATAATGATGAATTGTGGCTTCTTGACTTACCTATTTTGACAAAAGGATTATTAATTACATGCTTTTTCAAGGATAGCTGGAGTACCCTTCTTGATAAAAGGTTTTCTTTATCACCAAGAGAAAGTTTGACTGCGCTCAAATTAGCTGAGAACA
>NZ_JBYVJU010000043.1:0-2793 GCF_058147085.1 Parendozoicomonas sp. 209JJ7-1
ACGCGTGCTGATTATTGCTTTACAGATTGATTGCAGTATGGATGTGTTAAGTCGCAATTGTCTGCGGAGCCTTTGCCTGCTTCACGTGCCCGGATGACATGATCATAAGAAACAGATTTTTCAGGATCTAGATATCCATCACAAATTGGGCATTTAACAGCTGACTTTAATGCAACATTTATGAATGCTTCACTCTTAGCATCATCAGAAAAATTCTTTGCTTGGATTTCTGAATTTCCATGAATTAATTTTCCGTTTAAACCAGCACTGTCAATAAGAAACTGTTCTGTTACTTCTTCATTTTCTAGCAATTTCCCAATTAATGACTCAAGCATTGTTTCATATGCTTGAACACGTTTGTTGCTCATGTTTTTCTGAAGAATTGTTGCGATCAAATCTTTGTTTTGAACAAGGATATTTTCGAGCTGTGATCGTACTTTAGTGAATTTTGTAAAGAATGCTGAGTCGTTATTTGACAGCTTTTTACCAATTAAATTTACTGTTCCCATGAACATTGGTCCTGAATGCCTACCAGATGGACCATAGAAATAAACTGCTGGATGCAAGCCTAAGCTTCCATTGTCATTGCCAGTAATTCTATTTGCTAATCTTGCTGATTTTTTAAGAACCGTAACAGTTGCTTCGCCAGACTCATCTTCATCTTGGCCATATACATCCTTTGGTTTTCCTTCTTGGTTTCGATTTGCAGAAAGCATGAAGTCAATCAAGACTTGTAAAGCGGTTCTGACTCCTTTTGAGCCTCCCAAAGGCAAGTCAAGTGTTTTTATTGGTCGTGCAATTTCAGGCTCAAAAAGTACTTTATGAAGAGCTTTAGAATTATCTTCTATTTTTGAAGCTATTTCTGGTTCAAATGATGACCAATATTTATGGCCTTTACCTGCACGAATAACAGCACGAGATGCAATTGAAATAGGTCTTTTTCTGCTTTTTAGAAGAAGTTCCTCAACACTATCGAGCGGTGTCCCTTTTGTGTTGATTTTAAAAAATGAGCTTTCAGCCTTGTCAGCATCACCTTTTACCCATTGAATTGGTAATCCCCTAGCAATGATTGTGTTAATTTTCTTTCGTTCTGTTGGATCAATATCTTCACTTTCAAGTCTTGTTTGGTAATGTTGCCAGCTACCAACAGTTGAACTTACAAGTCTTCTTGTTTTCTCAGCAGCACGTTTCTGTTCGTCAGAGATCTCATGCCCAAAATATGCAAATGATAAAGGGCCATCCCCATAATCATCTTCAATCCATGATCTTAAAACACTTAGCCTGTGCCCACCATCAATTACAAATAGATATGTCGGTGACTGCCAGAGAATTACAGAAGGAATCAAATCTCCACTTGTAAAACATTCTAAAAGTGAAACAACTTGTTGTGGTGTCCAATGATTTGTTTCTCTTTGAAAATCTGGCTTTCTCAAGCTTGGGCCAATCAAACCACCTTTAGTGAAATCTCTAAGCGATATAGTTGAAACATTCTCAAATGCTGAGTCATCAGTTTCTTCTGATGCGAAATCCGCTCTTTTAATCAAAGCATCAAGGTTTACTAAATTAGCTCTTTTTGCCATTTAAAATATCCATTTATCATTAATAGCGATGTTGATTGAATGTGTGAAGCGTATAACGCCCGCATCAGGTGCGCCGAAGGCGTCACATGGATGCGCTTGTTAAGCGCGTATTAATATAGCCAACCGGTTCTAAATGAAATACCAACAAAAGCAAAGAGAACCGATATGATTGTTACTGGTATTATATGAAGTGCAAGAGACTTTATGTTGCTTTCAGAGAGTTTTGGAATTATTCGTAATCTAGCATCGATTGCTAGAAGGAATGTAAACCCGAGAAGAATTATCTTTATGCTGATTATTCTGGATATGGGATTTTCAAAATTAAACCACATGGAGAAATCAGGAAGCAACTTATATGAAAGATGTAATCCTGTCAGAATTTGGGTGATTAAAGCCGGAATACCAATTTTCTCGTAGCAACCCTCAAATTTTGAAAGGAAAGTAATATCATTTTCCTTCAGTGCTTTTGGTAGAACGGTTGTTGCTAAAACTATGTGTCCGCCAGTCCAAATGGTTGCACCGAGGAGGTGAAGGAATAAAAATATTTCGTACATCATATTTCCCTTCTTGGACTTATGAGGTTTTAAAGTCCACGGTTATTTCTAGCATTAGAAACAGTCGCTTCATTATATACGGATTTATAGCCAGCATTTAATAGTGCTGATTGAGCTATACCAGCTCTACGTCCACTACGGCAGTACAAATGGATCTCGGTATTCTTGTTGGGATATAACTTTTGTACTTCGCTAACAATCTTTTCGTAAGAAATACGAAGATCGCCTTCTATATGATTTATCCTATGCTCTGCAACAGTTCTAACATCAATCCACACGCTTTCAGCATGAGAAAGAAGGGGCGTGCTTAAGAACAGAATAAGGATGATGATTTGCAAAGGATTTTTTAGCAGCATGTGACGGTATCTATCCTAAATACTTTTCTTAGAAAGAATATTCATTCTAACAGCGAGTGACTTATAGAAATAGCGCTTAACGCCCGCATCAGGTGCGCCGAAGGCGTCACTTGGATGCGCTTGTTAGGTGCTTACCCGGTTTGCATTGAATGTGCCGCACCACAATACGAAGTGTGTACTTTGGTTGTGGCTGGCTGCACGAATGTATGGACACAAGACTTAACGCCGCAAGCTGTGAGCTAAACAAAGCACAGATTTTTATAGCGGCGCGACTCGAAGGAATGAACTTCGATGTTTTTAGCC
>NZ_JBYVJU010000044.1:0-2675 GCF_058147085.1 Parendozoicomonas sp. 209JJ7-1
TTTTCTTTTTGGATTTGTATTATTTTTGTTCGCTTCAAGTTTTGGGTAAAACAAACCAAAGCCTAACAAGCGCATCCAAGTGACGCCTTCGGCGCACCTGATGCGGGCGTTATGTGATCACTCAGCATCGCATCTGAGTTTCTAAAATGTTTCCGTTAATCGTAAATATGATTCTTTTGAATAATCATTTTCTCCAAAAAAACCATCATTTGAAGTTACCATCATGTAAGCTACTGTATGAGCGATAAAATATCTTACTGGTATAATAGAGAATGCCATTCTATCTTGTATACTTCTTCCTGGACCATAAAGTGCAGAGTGGTTTTCCAGTTTCATTAGTACATTCACATTTTTCGGCGAGAGATCTTTTTTGAAAAGGTCTGGGTTGCGTTCATATACTTCCATTATATTTTTCGAGCATCCAAAAGTACCTTTGCATGTGGTAAGTGCAACATTTTTGAAGTCTAACATTTTCATTTATTCGCCCACACGGTTTAAATCAATTAAAGTTTGACAACTTTCATTTGAATTCAACAGTCAATAATATTAACTATTTAGACAATACACATAACAAGTAAATCCAGGTGACGCCTACGGCGCACCTGATTTAGGCGTTATGTGCTAATCAAGCTTCATTGCAAATCATCAGCTAAAATTTATACACCTTTAACTGTGGGTAGTTGAATATGGGACACAATCACAATCATTCAAGTGATGGGAAATTGAGCATCGCTGTATTTATAAATGTGCTTTTAACCATAGCCCAAGTTGTTGGAGGTATATTATCAGGTAGTTTATCTCTCATTGCTGATGCCTTGCATAATCTAAGCGACGCAGGTGCAATAATAGTTGCAATCATCGCTCGGAGAATAGGAAACAAATCTCCCAATAAAACCATGACTTATGGTTATAAGCGAGCAGAAATAATAGGCGTATTAATAAATAGCACATCATTAATAATTGTTGGAGTCTACTTAATCTACGAAGCCATAGGAAAATACTTCAATCCATCACCTATAGATGGATGGGTGGTTTTTTGGGTTGCTGGGATTGCGCTTATTATTGATATTGCAACAGCTGTACTAACATATAAAGCTGGCGCAAAAGACAACATGAATATCAGAGCTGCTTTCATCCATAATATTTCAGATGCACTCGCCTCTCTTGTTGTTATTATTGCGGGTTCTCTTATCATCCTTTACCAACTTTATATCTTTGATGTTATTGCAACAATAGGTATTTCAATATATGTGATTTATCACGGTTTAATTCTTTTAAAGAAATGCATCATGATTATAATGCAAGCAGTGCCAGAAAATATCGCTATTGAAGATATTCAACAATCATTAGAAAAAATCAATGGTGTAAGCACTGCCAAGCATATTCATGTATGGCAACTTGATGATGAGAAAATTTTCTTAGAGGCACACATACTACTAAACAGCAAAGAGCATGAGAGAATAAAAGACGAATCTCGAGAAATGTTAAAGAATAAATTTGGTGTCTCTCACTCTACATTAGAAACAAAAATTATATAAACAATACGCACATAACAAGCGCATCCAGGTGACGCCTTCGGCGCACCTGATGCGGGCGTTATGTTTCTCTCAAACACCCCATCAAAACCAACAATAAGATAATAAAAATGAAAACCTTAGTAATTTCCACATCTATTTCTTTATCGATACTAACATCTGGATGTGCAAGCGTTACTGGAATTGATCCATCTTCACTTCAGGAAAGTAAAAAATCAACATCGTTATTAATAGAACACGACTACAAATGGAAGAACAGACCGCTATTAAATTCTGAAACACATTACATACAGCTAAATTCTGGAATTTATCATCCAGTTTATGATGGCAAAAATGGAACATACTATGAGCAGGGAAATCATTGCCTTGAGCAAAAAATCATTCCTGATTCTGAAGAAAAGGAAATTCGTACAGGAAATTTAAAATGCGGCATCTATTTATCAAATGGTAAGAAACGAACTATTAAAATTTACTACTACCTAAACCCTGTGGTAGTAAATACTGTATTCGAAATTCATGAGCCAGGGCCCCTGATAAGAGCTATGGATAAAGCTGAGCGGGATAACCTAAAGTACTTAATGTTCCAACCTGATAAAGATAGCCTCCTGGCAGCAATTAAAGTCATTGACGGTTCCGAAAAACAAAACATAACAAGTAAATCCAGGTGACGCCTACGGCGCACCTGATTTAGGCGTTAGCTGCATCACAACATTACGTTCAAACGTAATTTCTATTGATAGATCGCAATGAATTTAGATCGAACAAAAGCTCTTATACATTCAGAGATTGATGAAACGGAACCAATGGAAGCATTAGTTCACGTTTTAGAATCATCTTTGGAGTTAATTCAGCTGCCTGATAATGATTTTTGCTGGTCTTCATGGAGAACTGTAGAGGAAGCACAGCAAGAACTTATTTCTCTTATAAAAATGGTAAAATCATACTCTCTACCACCAAAAATAGAAGTTGATGTGCTTTTTGCCCCGACAGGACCAATGCAAGAAGTGAGTATAAGTAGTGGTTGGGGAGATGCATTTTTACTTGTAGCTGAAAAGTATGATCAAGTTGCAAGTTTAATCTGGCAACGCAGCTAACAAGTAAATCCAGGTGACGCCTACGGCGCACCTGATTTAGGCGTTA
>NZ_JBYVJU010000045.1:0-2668 GCF_058147085.1 Parendozoicomonas sp. 209JJ7-1
TTGACCGCGCTCGTCAGTTATACCGGTGAGGGCATGAGGGAGAGAGGTGTTACCTTCGATATGCTCGGGTTCATTATAATGGTAGAGGAGTTTGGTTTTTTCCTCCGGATTTGTTTTTTCCGCTGAGGCATACATGTCTCTGAGCTTATATTTATATTTAATGGTTCCACCAGGGTGTTCAAGCGATTTAATTCGGTTTAAGCCATCGCTTTGGAATGACAGAGTGTTACCCCTGTTATCCGAAACTAGATCAAGAGAATCATTTCTGTGGTCACCGCCTTTGTGGGTAGGAATATCGTAGAATAGATTTAACTCATAGCCATCCGTGTATGTTATGCGATTGAGTCGGCCCGATTTTAAATCATAATGCTCCGTACCGTTACTCTTGTTTTTCAGGAGTAAGCTGTTCTCTTCTTCTAATAATTCGAAGGAGGCACCGCCTTCTGAGAACCAATGGTTATTGATTTTCCTAAATATGTGGAATTTTCCATCTTCTCTTGTTGATTTTATAGTTGACTTTGTTCTTTCTATGAACTCTATTTTTCTTGAGAACGTGTGGCTCCAATCTTTGGTGTAACTGTTGTAGTATCTGATGAATTCGAATTTCCCATTAACTGACTTAAAATCAACTTCTTCTTGGAATTTATTTCCCAGAAAAATGGAAATGGGATTGCCAACAGAGCAATCTTTGCCAAGGTTTCCACCAGGGTAGACTGGATCGGATACACAAATACCTTTATCGCTATCGAGAACTTTTGGTAAGGTGCAGCCATCTCCTCTACGTGTATAACCGACATTGACGAAATTATAGTATTTTCCATGCTTGTACCAACCAGCAAAAGCAGTAAGACCTGATATTTTTTTGGGAGTAAGATTCCATATAACTCTGGAGTTAGGGTGAGAACGTTTGACTATAGAAAGAAAGTGCGCCATAGGATCAGCTACTCTGATATTTTTATTACCTAGCCAATAATAATCCTCAGCATCTGCTGTGGACGAAAATAATAATGATAATAAAGCGATGAAATATGGTTTTCTTTTTTGTTTTTTATGCATAAGAAGGTTCTTCTTCACAAAAAAGGAAGCTTATTGAATGTGTATATTTAGCATTAACAAATATTATGAGACAGGTTTGATCTGACGGGACGTTAAAAGGCCCTTATCGTCGTAGGTGAATTCAATCACCCGGTCGGGTTCGGTAATTTTGATAGGCAGACGGAACTCAGGATGCCACTCGGTAGTAACAACCCGCTCATTAGGTGTGCCCTTGGCTTCCGTTCTTTTTATCTCCAAACCTCGGTTATTGTGGTCATAATCCATCACCACACCTTCCCAGTTCGTAACCAGATCCCGAAAGCCATTCACATCATAAGTTGTGGATTGATTGGCTGCAGCACAGTTGTCAGAGCGATGCCCTTCCACGCGGGTGACCTTGCGTACACCATGAATGGTGGTGTAGTGATAGGTCGTCTCTTTCCCTAAGGCATTGGTGACAGTGACGCGAGGGTCATCGGTATCATCAATATGGGTGTAGTCCAGAGTGACTTTTTCCTGACCGGCGTGTTGTGAGGAGGTGGCCCGGCCCTGGGCATCGTAGGTCCAGGTGGCAAAGCGCTGGCCGCGTTCATCGGTTATACCGGTAAGAGCATGGGGGAGGGAGGTGTTACCTTCCATATGCTCCGGTTCGTTGTAGTGGTAGATGCGTTCATTGTTTCCAGAAGCGCCTGAAGTCCTTTCAGGGAATGTCACTTTGGACAGGTTTCCAGATGCATCGTAGGTATATGTGTACACTTCTCCCGTGTCTGTTGTCAGAGAAGAGATGCGTTTCTGATTATTATATTGGAAAGTTAATTTTCCACTGTTTGAACTGGTAACCCATTTTATAATTGAATTATCGTATTCTAAATTTACTTGATATCCATCCCTCTCAGTAATAGATGTGATTTTTCCATCGGTGTTATACTTTTCTAGGGTTTCACTTTTTAATAACACATTCCACGTTTTTATTTTTTTCGCACCTTCTATTACTTCACTTATTTTAATGATTTCTTTCGAATCTGTTATCCATTTCTTGTCAAGTTTTTTGGATTCAATTACTTTTCCATCAGGTCGGTATAAGACAATATTGCTTTCATCTATCTTCTTGATAGACTGACTGAAGTTATGAGACCAACCATAACCCAGAGCACCAGGTGCGAAACTTAACATAGAATTATAATTTCTAGTAAAGTGTAACTTTCTAGTTCTTCTTACAATATCTATGGATTCTTGGAATTTATTACCATTTCCAGTATTGATTGGATTTCCTGTCATATTGCACTGTTTGCCAGCATTTTCTGGTGACTCCCCCTCCTTCATTTTTTTTCTCATAGCGGTGGGGAAATAGCCAAAGTTCTTAACTCTAATCTTATCCCAATACGATCTTGGAAATACGCAACCGTCTACAGCTTCCCAATTTTGACTAACTAGGGCTTTATATTCATCATTTGAACTACCTGCTGGAGTAGCAGTATTCATCACATACCAATAGTACCCATTGCTGGTTGCATACTCCCTATATCCGAGCTTTCTATCTTCCCCATTACATACGTTACGTATGGTAATACCCGTGCTTGCGGCATTGGAAGTGACAGGATTGATTAGCAAAGCAAGCAATAGTGGTATTTTC
>NZ_JBYVJU010000046.1:0-2625 GCF_058147085.1 Parendozoicomonas sp. 209JJ7-1
TAGGCGTCACCTGGATTTACTTGTTATACGTTTCATTGCAATGAACTATAAATTGCATTGCAACCATTTGAAATCCATAGTGCTTTGTTGGTTTTTCGCCAATCAAAGCCATTCTGTTTGTTTTGAACGCTTTTATCAGACAAGAAATCTTTACTTGGTTCAGAAATTTTAGCAACCATATAGCCCACAAAAATCTTCCTATCTCCAAGCATCTCAAGGAAAGTTTTGGTAGTTTTGCTGTTAGATTTTAACTCTAGCTCTAACATTTTCTCTGCATTTAAAATTATTGCCTTGTAGAACTTAGACATTGCTGCTTGAGATTGCTCATCTGAATCGAAGTTGCCAAGAGTGACATTTAAACACTTTGCATAATCCTCAGAAATCTTAGCTAGTCTCTCCGTCTCTGAACTTTCGGCAAAGCTTAAAAGTGGAAGAAAAAGAGTCAATATAATAATGAACTTGGAAGTTTTCACTGAATTCTCCGAAACGTATAACGCTTGCATCAGGTGCGCCTCCGGCGTCACCTGGATGCACTTGTTACACGAAAAATATATTGCTTCCGGTTCTATAGTATGATTTTTAGCACTTGTATGTATTTTCTATTGGGAATTCTTTAAGGGCTGATTCAGCTCTTTCAAAACCAAGAGACTTAGATTTTTTAAGGAAACAATACGCTTCGCGACTTGTTTCACCATTAGATGGTTTATTAATTATTAACATTCCAAGATAGAAATATTCTTCTCCAGTCTTATCATTTTCAATAATTCTTCTATATATTTCTTTTGCTTCTTCGTAGTCCCTGGTCAAAATTGGTTCAAGTCCTTGAGTTAGCATTTTTGCAAATTTTGATGATGCTATAAAATTGTCATGCTTATAGCCCGCCTTGCAAACAGGGATAGCAAGAAAAAAATTGTCAGTTATATATGAATCTGTACATATAGATTCGTCGACATGGTTGAATCGCTTTTTCTTATAATAATCTTCTAGTTTATCATCTAGTGCTTTTAGGAATGCCTTGGATACGTAAACTTGAGATTTGTTGATGACTTTATTAATGGTTTCGAGATCTTGAATGCTAAAATCCTTTTTTAAAAGGTCAACTATATCTCTCTCACTGTAGTTAGAGTCAACTGCATAAAATGCAATATTAAGAGAGACATCATTTTCGAGCGAGTAGTGGACGGCTTTTTTTAATAAGACGCCTGGTTTCTTTGAGAAAAATTTAGTCAAGAGGTTAAGCTCATGCGTATCAAATTCAGACATGAGAGATCTTGTAATTAGCTTTAATACCTCATCTTCTTTAACTTTTGGAAAGTGTTTAATCTCATCTGGAATTTTCTCTAAACTTTCCTTATTTGCTGATTCTATTTTCGTATTGGCAATTTTGAATATTGGATTAAAGAATGACTCTGTAAATTCTTCAGTCTTTTTCTCTAAGTTTTTGGCAATAGTCAATGCTGGCCAGAGTGCAAGTAATACTACTAATAATTTCATTTTTGTTTTCTAAGTTGTTGATGTTGGTTCACGTGTAACGCCTAAATCAGGTGCGCCGTAGGCGTCACCTGGATTTACTTGTTACACGGCGGTTGGCACGGTATTGAAAAGTGAAATTATACACTGCCTTCTTGCTCGATGACTAAAATTCTAGAAGGAGAGATAGGGTGTGCTACATGGGCAGTACCAACCGATGCAAAGAAAATATCACCTGGCTCAAGGATGGTACTTTTTTCAGTTTCGCCTTCCTTGTATTTCATCTCTATTTGCCCATCGATGATCACGAAAACCTCTTCGCCATCATTTACGTGCCATTTATACGGCTTATTTGTCCAGTGCAAACGAGTTGTAATGCCATTCATATTGGCAATATCTAAAGCATCCCAAGCACGTGTGGGAGTAAAATCTTTACTTCTAATAATTTTCATTTACAGCCGCTTTCGCTTAAAACTCGTTCTTTAGAGGCAGGATATTTTACCAGATGATGTTCTGGCCGTATTGGTCTGAGAGATAAGTTACCGGAACAATTTGGACATATATGCTTCAAAACTTCAGCTGTGCATGTCTTACAAAATGTACACTCGAAAGTGCAAATATAAGCCTCTGAATGAGGAGGTAAATCTACATTGCAACATTCACAGTTTGGTCTCAATTCGAGCATGTATTCTCCAATGTTGATTTAGCCGTGTAACGCCTAAATCAGGTGCGCCGTAGGCGTCACTTGGATTTACTTGTTATGTTTCGGTTACGTTGACCTGCCCAGCATCTTGTTCTTGCTGCCAGAACAAGTCTACGAGATCAGAGTTGAGAGGTGCTTTTGTTTCTTTTTGCTTAACACTTAACTCAAACTCTTCATATGTATCGTCTATAAAAGAACCATTATCAATAATGTTCAGTAGTGCTGATATCGAATTCTGGGAACCAAGGTAGATAAAATCTGAAAGAGTTTTTCTGGTTTTTTCGTCAGAATTTACCCAAAGCTCTAAAAGAGCCTTGAATGACTGATCTGTGCAATTCTCAAGTTTAGTTTCTGAAAATAACTCAATGTAGCCTGAAACTAATTCTTCTATGCACTCTTGTCGAACGGCTGAGATGAATTTATCTGGGTTCATATGATGTTTGATGTAGAAA
>NZ_JBYVJU010000047.1:0-2497 GCF_058147085.1 Parendozoicomonas sp. 209JJ7-1
TAAATCAGGTGCGCCGTAGGCGTCACCTGGATTTACTTGTTAGAAGCGTGGTTTAGGAAGATGTGTTTTCTATGATAGTTCATAAATGAATCATGTAACGGTGAAAAGTTTTTTAGTGCAATATTGTCGCTTATTCCAAGCAAAGCAGCTTGTCCACGAAAACTTTCGGAGAGAATTATTTTTCCTGAACTATCAAATGTTATATGCCCTAAATCGAAAGCTTTATCATAATTTGGTGATAGAGCAATACCATTATGGGGATTTACCCTTTCAGCATCGTTTGATACAGCCCAAGGTTTGATATGTGAAGCAATGACAAATGCACTTGCACCTGTGACAGCACATTTATACCCCCAATATTCCATGATTCTATCTCGAAATATGTTTTGGGCAATTCGTTTTTCCAGAAGCTGTTTTTTCGATGTAGGGCCAACCTCACGTGAAGATAGAAATTCAATCAATGTAGATGAATCTTCATCCGTCAGGCTTCTGAGGTAGTTTAATATCTTGTCGTATTCATCAATGATTGTAATGTAACTATTACTCACTTCAGTTGAAGTTTCTTCAGCAAACAGTTCCATTATTCCATTTTGGCGTGCTTCTACAGCACAAATTAAGGCTTTTCGTTCACCTAGGACACTCACCCGAAATGATTTAGTCTTTGTTTTATTGTCTGTTGTTCTGTACGAAGTTTGCCAGTAAGGGAAAATACTACCGTTTCGCTCCTTACTGAAGGATCGAGAGACTCCTAAAATTCCAGATGTATTGTTTGAAGGCAAGTCTGATAAATAGATTCGTGCTCTAGCTTGATCAGATTCCAGCGTTTCACCACGTTCTTTTAAAGCACTGTCTCTAAACTCTAGTGCTGCATCTAAGGCGTTTTCCTTACCACCAAATTTTCCATCGGAGAATAATTTTGTTAACTAATTACTCTTCCTTTTCAGGCGTACCTGCCAGCCTAATGTATTCGTCGATTCGTACTCTATACGAACTATAAATTTTAGTTTTGTTTCCATACTGAGATGTTTATGTTTGGGAGCTTCTAACGCCTGCATCAGGTGCGCCGAAGGCGTCACCTGGATGCACTTGTTAGCCGCCGCTTACTTAGATGCTGATGCCAATATGCAACCGGCACCAATAAAGGTTGAGCCAAATACTTTGCCAGCTACAGTACCTGAAAATAATTTTCTTGTTTTGTTTTTTGCTCTCTGTGCAAGATATGAATATGTGGAGAGACAAACAAAAGATGAACACATAAAACTCAAAACCAGAACACTGAACTGCGGAAGTAATGGCTCTGAAACCACGATGAACTGTGGGAATAATGCTGTTGTAAATACGATAGCTTTGGGGTTTGTGATTGAAACCAAAATGCCTTGAAAATACAGGCTGATATTATGTTTCTTCCCTTTCTTGGTCTGTTTCAATTCCATTGGGGTTATGCCTTTTCTCCATAGATTTACTCCCATGTAGATGAGGTAAATTGCTCCCGCAACTTTCAGGACTGTAAAAGCAATTGAAGAGTTCAGAACAACCGCACTCAATCCCAGAACAGAAAAGCTAGACATTAAAAGCAAACCAGAAATATTACCCAAAACGGTAATCAATGACTTTTTGAAGCCAAACATCAAACTATTTGTTGATACCAGCAAAGTTGCTGGACCTGGAGTTGCTGTGGCTAATAAAGCAATAGAACAGAATGCTAACCAACTCTCAATTTGCACTGGACTCTCCTTAGGCGGCTAACGCTTGCATCAGGTGCGCCGTAGGCGTCACCTGGATGCACTTGTTACATGCGAGTTGCACAGACCCAAGTTTTCTTGTTTTTTGAGACACGTTGTAATTGATTGGACTGTATAAGCTTGTTGAAAACTCTAATGAAGTCTGGCTTTGGTTGGTTTAACTTTTTTCTCACTGTCTCAGCAGTTTGAGCGGTCTTGAATTGAGCATATATCTTTTGCTCCAAAGATCGGCTCGGTTTCTGTTGTGATATTTTTTGTTGTTGTGGATTTTTTGTTTTCGGGGCTAAAGAAATTTTATATTTGACTTTATGTAATTTACATTGAAATGAAAACGCCATGACCAGAGGTTCATCTTGCGAATATAAAATGAACTGGCAGGCTTCGCGCTGCTCATCTGTAAGTGATGCAATGATGCCAACAAGGTTTCCAATGATATAAAAGTCAGCCTGGTTTTTACCAGTAGGATAACTTGAAATGTAAAGAAATAACTTTCGTTCACACAATTCTTTCATTGAGTCATTCTTTGAGAAAATAAATACTTTATCTGCTATTGATGCACTTATAGATTCAACTTCCTTATTCCCGGTATTTTCAGCATCCACAAAAATAAATCTCAAAGATTGCTCCTTATTTTTTTGAGCATGTAACGCCCGCATCAGGTGCGCCGAAGGCGTCACTTGGATGCGCTTGTTAGGTGCTTACCCGGTTTGTATTGAATGTGCCGCACCACGATACGAAGTGTGCACTTTGGTTGT
>NZ_JBYVJU010000048.1:0-2442 GCF_058147085.1 Parendozoicomonas sp. 209JJ7-1
GAAATCGAGAGATCAATGGACGAAACTCTTCAATTCAAATGTCTAACCGATTTGCGAGAAGTAATCTCGAAAATTGATGGTTACGTTGCACGGCCAACTATACGGGGGGAACACCCTACTCTACACTCAAATTCTGGTGAAGGACGTTTCAGGACTGTTATGGGGGTTAGGGTTTGTGATTATAAATTTTCCACAGATGAACAATGGGTCTTACCAGATAATCAAATGGGACTTTCATTTTCCTCTACATGGCAAAACCTGAAAGGTGTTTATAAAATGGTTTCCCGGGGTAAAAGAAAACCTGTTGATGTCTACTGGGTACTTTCAAAGGCTGATATTCCTGAAGGAATGGCTTTTGTGGAAGATACGGCCAAAAAGAAAAAAGGGCATTACTTCTTAACAGTTACCAAAGAGATGAAGGTTAGTACCTTAGTTGCGAAGCTAAAATGGATTGCTGATAGAATGTCGGTTATTAGAGATACGGAGTTAGCATCATGATTGAATTTAACCGATATCCACACGCATTAGATTTGCTGAAGCATTATGCTTCATCATTCAAAGACAATTACATAATTAACATTATCGACCACGGTGTTTCAAATAAGGATGAAGCCAAGAAATTCTCAGAGTTCGTCTGGAAAGTGGTAGATCAAATGGCTACTGATTCAGAAAACGGCACACATGTTTTAGGTCGCTCTGATAACTCTGACACACTCCCCGATATCCATTACGAAGTAAGTTTATACATGGAATCAAAAGGTTTTGAGTCCGTATGGGAGCAAGTCTCAGACGAGGCGTAATTCGCGCTTAACAAGCGCATCCAGGTGACGCCTTCGGCGCACCTGATGCGGGCGTTAGCTGTTCATCCTGTGATCCAGTTCATAGTATTATACAGAGAGATGCTGGAGAATTGAGTTCATTTATTTCGCGTTCTACAGTCCTAAGAAGCCTTGTTGCTTCTTGTTTTTCTTGATCGTCTTTACTTTCAAGGACTTTTCCTAAAATTTGCTCAGCTTTATTTAAGAGATAGAGCTTTGATTCAATAGAATCATTATCCATATCACGAGTTTGCTCCAGTAGAATATGAGCCTCTTGAAGGTTTTGGCTATATTCGAATGAATCTAAATTTTCTTTTAAATAGCAAGATACAGAGGAAGTATAATCTTTACTTTCATCAAAATAGATATATGACTGAGTCAAATGCTCTTGGCGAACGGTTAAGCTAGATGCCAACTTTGACTCTTGTAAGCTCAGTTGTGCAAGCTCTAAAAATACAGCTGAATATAACTCTCTTGGTTCGTTTCTATCTATAGTTGAGGGTTTATCAAGTACCTCTTTTAACATTGACGAAACTTCTATTAATTTTGCTTTTCGACCAGCAAAAATAAACCCTTGAGAATGATGCTTTTCTAATAGTAGCTTTGCTTTTTTAATAGTATTCCCTAAAGCTTTAGATGGAATAACTATTGAATCTGCATTCATACTAGCTCCTTATATAAACAACAATCATATGTAAATGACATAGTTAAGTGTATTTGATTCAAAATGTCATTCCATATAACAACCCAGAAAGCACAGCTAACAAGCGCATCCAGGTGACGCCTTCGGCGCACCTGATGCGGGCGTTATGTTTTTCACAAACAAACGAGTGAACATTGAAAATGAAAATAGGAAGTAAGGAAGAATTATCATATTTAGTGCAATCTAAAGATTTGGCCAAAGAATTATCCTTTGATGAGCAAGATGATTTTCCTGAAGTTTTGTCTACTTCTAGAATGATTGCACTTATGGAACTAGCTGCAGCACGCTTAATGAAGCCTCTACTTGAAGAAGATGAGCTATATGTAGGAGTTAATGTAACTGTAAACCATTTAGTTGCCACACCAAATAACGAAGAGGTAAAAGCTATTGCTATATTTCGAGGAATGGAAGGTAAACTCTATAAATTTGATGTAGAACTTCATGATCGAGGTGGTAAAGCTGGTAGCGGCACTCATACAAGAGCACTAATAAAGACAGAAAGGTTAGTACAAGGCGCACTGAACAGAGTAAAAACATAACAAGTGCATCCAGGTGACGCCTTCGGCGCACCTGATGCAGGCGTTAGGCGAAGCAAAATCAACTTCAGGTTTGAAAAGTAACATCCTTTATTGTGTTGGCTGGCGTTGGGAGAGATTGGAGTTTTTTCCCTGAGTTGCGCCGCAATTTAAATTTGTGTCGGCGTTGAGTAAAGCGTTTGCGGCGTTTTGGCTCTGTGTTCTGGCCTTCGAGTTGCCAACGCCAGCATAATCATTGTGCACATATCACAAAACAAACAATTGCGTACAACCTCAAAAACATCGGCTTTATTGTGCAAGGCTGGCAACAAACATCTGAGCTCATTACTTTTTAGGTAGCGCCGTCTATGTTTCGTAAAAATTTACAGTCTATGCCTTTTAAATC
>NZ_JBYVJU010000049.1:0-2436 GCF_058147085.1 Parendozoicomonas sp. 209JJ7-1
AATTTAAACGGCATAGACTGTAAATTTTTACGAAACATAGACGGCGCTACCTAAAAAGTAATGAGCTCAGATGTTTGTTGCCAGCCTTGCACAATAAAGCCGATGTTTTTTGAGGTTGTACGCAATTGTTTGTTTTGTGATATGTGCACAATGATTATGCTGGCGTTGGCAACTCGAAGGCCAGAACACAGAGCCAAAACGCCGCAAACGCTTTACTCAACACCGACACAAATTTAAATTGCGGCGCAACTCAGGGAAAAAACTCCAATCTCTCCCAACGCCAGCCAACACAATAAAGGATGTTACTTTTCAAACTTGAAGTTGATTTTGCTTCGCCTAACGCTTGGTTCAGGTGCGCCGTAGGCGTCACCTGGAACCACTTGTTAAGTGTAATTTTGCACTGCACTGTTATATTGATCTGCAATGGCTACAGAAAGTATATCTTATTCCATCAACAGTCCCTTGTTTATCAGAGCTTCTTGAAAACAGCTCACCTTTTTCAATGGTGCGTTTACACTCCAAACACTTTAAATCAGATTCAGCCTCAAGAATGGCAAGAGGTGAGCTGGTTTTTATATCACTTCTCCATCTTGCTTTAGGCATTAAACGAACTCAGCTTCTTTATGTTGAAGGGCTTGTTCTCTGTGCTTTGGACAGTACAAGTCTGGTGATGAAAGGACGAATTTTTGAGGCTTATCAACTCTGAATCCGTTATTTGCCATTGCCTTACAAGGAGAACCATTTTTGTTTTTCCCTTGGCAATTCCAGCCACCAATAAATTCTTGCCAACGTAGTAATGTATTTTTATCTACATCATAAAAATTGGCTGCAAATTGCTCAGCGTCTTCAGTAAAAAGCTCGATATCTTCTGCCTTAAGAGAAAGAGTGCCGATAAGCGGATTGGTTCCAGCAAATTCGATACCTTCCTTTCTCAAGTTTTCTAAAAACTTCTTTTGGTGTGGAGTTAATTTCATTTTTCTCTTCTCCTTGATCCCTGATGTTTACTCGAACTTGCCAATTACACTTAACGCCTAAATCAGGTGCGCCGTAGGCGTCACCTGGATTTACTTGTTAGCTCTGTTTAGGTTTTCTCGAATCTCTGACAGTCCGAAGTAGTGCGCGATATTCGTTCGTATCTTCAAAAGGTGTAACTATGCAGTAAGCGTCTTTATTTTTAGTGACATATAAACCCTCAAAGCAATTGGGGTTTGCTTGCTTTGAAACCTTTACAGCGCACATATAATTTCCAAGATAAAGTCTTTGATGTATAACGTTTTCATATCGTCCTGGCATCGGATTTAGGATTCTTGTTTTGTTTGCTTCTGCATCAAACCGGTAAAGAACGACTCTGAAAAGTGATTCATCAGGAATTTTATGATTTTTAATGGAATCTCTTAGCTTTTCCTCGAAAGGACCTAGTTTTACTTTCTTAAACATATCGTGTTGTGAAAGTGAAGCTCTGAGTAAAACAGAACAAACAAATAAGATTAACTTTTCATAATCAAAAGAACCTAGGTTGTATCCAACCTTTTCTGATCCATTTTTTATATATTTATTTTCGTCTATTTCTTGATTGAAAAACTCCAACCCGTAGTCATCCCAAGGAGAGAATATACGCTCGCACTCTTCACAAATTATATTTGGATCGTAAACGCCAATTGGTGATTTTTTAGGATATTCGCCTGGAGTTTGATTGATAATCACAGATGTTTTACCAGATGTATTTACCAATTCATAAAAGCTCTTTGGGATAATGTGAGCTTTTATAAGTTTCTTGTTTTCTCCGCATAATTTGCAAGACATGTGATTTTCTCGATGAGTACTCCAAGGAGCTAACGCCAAAATCAGGTGCGCCGAAGGCGTCACCTGGATTTACTTGTTACATGCGTGATTTAATTAGATAGATCACATAGTTTTAGCTCATGGCTTTTAGTATCAAAGTATTCCTTTGAAACAAGTGCAATTTGAAAAGCCCCAGCGCACTCTTTACCTGCTGCCTCTATAGCTGAACCAATAAAACCACCGAACATAGTCGCAGCTAGATTTTCATTTCTTGGTGTGATTTCAAAGTAGTAACTTTGCCCTGTTTCAGTAGAAAATTTTAAACTGCAAACCCCGGGTGCATCCCACATATCTGTTTCAATTTTGTGATCACCCTTTGGAAGGTATGAATTTAAAAAACCACCATAAGCACATTCGCCTACCTTTTTGTCATTTATTTTTATTGAGGCATCTCGACCTGAGTAAACACTTGAATCCTTTGTTCGAAATACTGTTATTTGAGATTTATCTCCAGAAGTTTCGAAATCTTCATGAAGATTTGCATCAAATTTTTTACCTGTTGCAGAGCAACCCGAAATAATTATTACAGCAATTAAGATGAAGATTTTTTGCATGATACTTCTTATTGGTTGGATGTAAAGTTGGTAAAGCATG
>NZ_JBYVJU010000050.1:0-2421 GCF_058147085.1 Parendozoicomonas sp. 209JJ7-1
TAACGCCCAAATCAGGTGCGCCGTAGGCGTCACCTGGATTTTCTTGTTAGATTTTAATTTCCTCGTACTTGAGGATATATTTTTTGGGGTGAACTTTTGCTTTATAGATCTTTGCATTAGGAAAGTTAATACTCCATGCATCTTTAACTCTTCTTTCTAAATCTTGGTTTGAATTTGCACCTAATACCACGCGTTTAATTGACTGAAATGGGAATTTGAACAAGTGCATGACATCACCACCGCTTTCTAGCTTTTCATCTGCGTCTTGAAGTGCAACTATCATTCTCCATTCATTTTCATATTTCCATGCTATATCTTTAACTGCATATAAATTTTCTGCTTTTAATTCTGACAGGATATAGCGTTTTCGGAAAGTTTCATAATCAACCTTTACAAGGTGTCGCAGGGAATCATCTTTCGACTTTCTCTGATCAAAGAAATGATTAGTTGTATCAAACTCTATTAGAAATCCCTTATGCGAGTCAGCATAATGTGCCCACATTAAGTGATCGTTTTTATTTTCAGTAAGACACAAAACACCAATCATTTCTTCAAGCAGCTCATGAGATTTAGTTTGAAGTAAATCTGCTGCTGATCCTTGCATTGTTTTTGCGGCAGCAATAATTGATGGTTTCTTTCCTTCGCTCAACTTTTTTAATTTTTCAAATGATAGAACCAGTTTTACTGATTCTGGCAGTGAATCATATTCTTTCTGTAAAATTTCATCCCATTGATCTTCACATTGAGACTCTATATCTTTATTTGTTGCAATTTTATCAATGACAGGTCTCAATTCAAATGGATCATTAAATGATCTTGCAGTACTAAATTTCAGTGTTCCATTCTCTAAAACCAAAACACCGTTTTCATCTAGATATTTATACATATGTTTGCTTAAAATCTAACGCCTAAATCAGGTGCGCCGTAGGCGTCACCTGGATTTACTTGTTAGGCGCTTGTTATTGTTTGTAGGCAGTGAAAGGATGCATTTTTACGACCGAACTGTGAACAATAGTAAACCAATTTGATTTTCTTACCATTCCACCAAAGCCATTACGACCACGATAATTACATCCTACAAGCCAGCCTTCTTGAGTGATATAAACTTTTGTACAACTTTCGACTTTTATACTTTCAGGATCAGTTGCAATAATTTCTAGATAGCGCTCAACTTCACGATATGAGCCATCCCAAGCAGAAGCAATTGGTTTACGCCCGAATCTACTCTCATTCTTGTTTTTTATTCTTTGTAACTCTTCAAGTTCTTTTTTGTTTTGTAATTCTTGTTCTTCGATTTTAGCCTGATAGAAGGCCAGCTTTTTCTTGTAGTGTTTATTGTCAGGGGCTAGTCTTATGAGTTCTTTATATTTACGTCTATTTTCATAGTATTTCTTGACAGGAATGGTTCTTAGCTCAGCTTCAATTTCAGCAATCTCGATTGCTGTTTCTTTCGCTCGTTCTTGATCTCTTTCTTCTTTTAGTCGCTGTCTTTCGCTTTCTTTTATTCGGCTTAACTCATTTTTTGCATGCAGGTTAATGTCAATTATTTCCTTCGATTCTGAAGCCATATATTTTCTAGAAAGACGTTCTGCTTCATCAAAGTTTTGGTTGTCAATTAAAACCTCTAAATTTGATATTACTTCTTCTTTGTTCTCTTTAAAGTATGCAATGTTTCTTTCTTTTTCTTGGTTTGACAATATAGCCGAGCCGATGAATAAAGAGGTTAGACAGAAAAATATTCTTGCAGATCTTGGTAGGTTTATATTCGTTTTTTGATAAAAAACTTCCCTTATTGGTGGTAACAAAAAACATGATGAAATAATAAATGCGATCCCAAATATGAAATCACTCAAAATAGTTACTATTCCAGATGCCAACAATAATGTACCAAACATCCAACTCAGGAATTGATTATTTTTTTTCATTACTCCGTCCTTGATGTTAATGTGCGCCTAACGCCAAAATCAGGTGCGCCGTAGGCGTCGCCTGGATTTACTTGTTAGCTGCGTAGCTTTGATTCAAGTACTGACATATATTCCCAGTACTCTCCGTGTGCTGTACCTGATTTCCAATTGCTTTTGAATATAGAGGATTTCATTAAATCGTATAAATCAAAATCTGCCTTACTTGAATTCAGTTTTTTTCGTATCTTACACCGGATGAAATCTCTACTTGGGTGTGGAGAAAATTTCCCGCTGGCTTTTACATAGTCTGATTCTTTGCAAAGGATCGCATAGCCTATTGGGGAATAGCGCTTACTGAAACCGTAAGTTTCAATAACTCTATCAACGGCAGAAACTTTATAAGCTTTCCTCACCCCATACTCACGAATACAGTAAAATGGCAGCTTATTCAGATAGCTGAAATATTGTATTTCATACATTAAGTTTATGAGTATGCTCATGATGTATTGGTAGCAGC
>NZ_JBYVJU010000051.1:0-2352 GCF_058147085.1 Parendozoicomonas sp. 209JJ7-1
TCGGCACGCATAACAAGCGCATCCAGGTGACGCCTTCGGCGCACCTGATGCGGGCGTTATACGGATTAATCAAAGTCATCAGTGAAGTTGACATTAATGGAAAAAAGTAAGAAACGAACATACAGAAAGAAGAAGTTATTGCGTAGATATACGGACGTAACCTCTTTACTGCATATTCTAAGTAATAGAAAGATCACATTACTGAATCCCAATACATGGGATGACAAAAATGATACTCAATACATCGAGATTTATAAGGAAAAGCGGGATGTAAAAAATCTTTTGGCATTATGTTTTACTGACACTTCAGAGACCTATCATCATTGGAAAGTGTTTGCACATGGTAATACTGGTGTCTGCATACGATTTGATAAAGACAAGCTCGAGAGGCTTTTTGAGAGAAGCTCTAACATTCAGTATCGGAAAGTAAAATATCGCACGCTAAACACAATCAAGCGCTCTAGTGTAAAAATTGATGATCTACCCTTCGTCAAAAGATATGCTTTTAGAGATGAAAAAGAGTATCGGGTAATTTACGAGGACTCATCAGAATCTGAAAAGCCATTTTATGATTTTCCTATTGACGTGAGTTGCATCACAAGCATTGTCATCAACCCTTGGCTTAACAAAAGTCTTGCTGACACCCTTAAAAAAACAATTAAATCTATTGAAGGCTGTAGCAAGATAAGGCTTCTACAAACAAGCATGAATGAAAATAGTCAATGGCTAGATTGTGGTAAAAAATCCGTATAACAAGTAAATCCAGGTGACGCCTACGGCGCACCTGATTTAGGCGTTAGCTGTCACAGTCCAGAAAGTCATTCCTTTTCTCTGGTTCAGTGAAACCGTCAGGAAAAATAGTGAAACTGTCGTTAACTTCTAGAGTTAGGTTCAGTGAAGCTGGCTCAGGTTTTAGCGTTTTTTCCTTGTGCTATGCCAGCACTGATTTTTCAGTATTATTGTTGGTTACTCGAAGGCTGGCAGGAAAGTTCATCAACAGTGTTTTCGCATAAGCCAGCAGCCGTCAGCCGAGGTAAACCTGTAGGGAAACATTCTTCAGTGTTATCGTATCGTGAAGTTTCATTGTTCATGGTTTGCTGGCGATTGAGTTCAACGTAAAGACTTTTCGAGTTCAGCCGGTGCAAAGTTCCGGATTTTTGGTGGCATTCCATGCCACATCACTGTCATCACAAAACCGGCCTCAGCATTGGTGTTTTTGCTTTCATCATGCGCCATGAAAGTAGGGCGAAAAGGCTCAAGTTCAAGAGTAGAAAAACAGCTAACAAGAAAATCCAGGTGACGCCTACGGCGCACCTGATTTGGGCGTTATGTGCTTATAGAGTTCAAACTCAACTTATTGTATATTCAATAATTTATTCATAGGAGAAGTAATGAATAAAATAGCTCTCATAACCGGAGCAACAGACGGTATCGGTAGAGCAATTGCTTTACAGCTTGCTAAAGATGGTTTCACTATTCATGCAACAGGAAGAAATAAAGAAAGAGGAACTTCTTTACTTGAAGAATTAAAATTAATTACTGATACTGCTCATAAGTTATTCTTATTTGACATGTCTTCTATCGAGGAAAATAGAAAGTTTCTTGAAGAGTATTGTAGAAACCAATCAAGCTTGGACCTTCTAGTTCTTAATGCAAATGCTGCAACTAAACAATTGTACCTTTCCGTAGATGGTATAGAAAAAACCTTTGCTGTAGGATTAATTTCCCGAGCAATGTTTACATACTTTTTAAATGTCATACTGGAATCAACGCCTGATTCAAGGGTTGTACATATTGGTGATGCACGTCAAGCAGCAGATATTGACTTTAAATATGCATATTCAAATGAGCACTCTATTTTAAAAGCAACGACTCAATCCTATTCGGCAGGCTCATATTTTTGTTATTCACTCAATAATTTAAATCTCTCTAAAATACCTCATGAAATATATCTGCCTGGCGTAGTTAAAACAAAACAACTCGATGCTATGGGACCGTTCTTAGGAAAGCTTGTTTCTTTCTTTGCTCAAACAACAAGCAACGTGGCAAAAAAATTCAATAAACATCTATCAGCAGTATCTTGTAATGAAGCAGCTGGAAATTTCTATAATCAAGGTAAGCTATCAAAGTTTAATAAAAAGGTTTACTCAGAAAGACATCAAATAGAAAAATTGATTGAATTTATTAAGAAAACCACTAATTTAGATTTATCTAAAATTCCTCAGAATCGCACATAACAAGCGCATCCAGGTGACGCCTTCGGCGCACCTGATGCGGGCGTTAAGTGGCTAAACAAATATCATGCCTAACTTTAAGAATATAATTGAGAACACCGACAGTAAATCTGGTAGG
>NZ_JBYVJU010000052.1:0-2329 GCF_058147085.1 Parendozoicomonas sp. 209JJ7-1
GTAAGCGGTAATTTCCCCCCACATTAACTTCACCGACGTTCTACATCACACTTCCGTTTTCTTCCGGAGATGTATGATGAAAACAGAAGCCCATGCACAACTCAAAACACTCTGGTCAGAACGCATCAAAAACTGGCAGCAATCGGGTCTATCACAGGTGGAGTGGAGTCGTCAGCATAACCTGAACCATCACCAGCTCGGTTACTGGAAACGAAAACTCCTTTCCCAGCCCAAAGCATCCCAGCCCAAAGTGAACAAGCTCATTCCTCTGGTCACCCTGGCGAAGACTCAGCCCCTTCTTCCCGCGACTGTCACCATTACCCTGCCTTCTGGTATCGAGATTCAGACTTTACCCGATCAGGCTGCTGGCCTCATCAAAAGCCTGCAGGAAACACCATGATTCGGCCTGATCCGAAGGTTGCCGTGTACCTGTACGCGGAGTGGGTCGATATGCGCAAATCCATCGATGGCCTGGCCTCTCTGGTCGAGCAGGAAACGGAACTGTCACCGTTTGATTGCAAACTGTTCGTGTTCTGCAACCGCCAGCGTGACAAAATCAAGCTGCTGTACTGGGAGCGTAATGGCTTTGTGCTCTGGTATAAACGGCTGGAGAAATTCCGGTTTCAATGGCCCGGCAAGGATAGTCCGGCATGCCTTGATGGCGCAGCATTAAACCAACTGCTGGATGGTTATGATATTCGCCCGCAAAGGCCACATCCGATACTGCATTACACGGCCATGATCTGATACTGGCACAATCGGAGATACAATCTATCTTGATGCGGCATGGAAGCCTGCCCCACACCTTTATCCGATGACCCTGCTGTCCTGAAAGCGGAAGTTCACTTGCTCCGGGACAAAATCTCTGTTCTTGAGGAACATATCCGTCAGTTGATTCATAAACGCTTCGGAGCCTCCAGTGAAAAACACGCACCGGATCAGGTCAGCCTATTCAACGAAGCTGAGCAGGATCAGCCGGAAGACATCAAAATCGAAGAGCCTGACATCACGATCCCGGCTCATCAACGCCAAAAGGCAGGGCGTAAGCCGTTACCTCCAGAACTTCCTCGTATCCGGGAAGAGCATGATCTTCCCGCAGCGGAGAAAGTCTGCGCCTGCTGCGGCAGTGATGACCTGCACCGGATAGGTGAAGAAATCAGCGAACAGCTCGATATTATTCCCGCGAAAGTCCAGGTCATCCAGCATGTTCGCCCCAAGTATGCCTGCCGTACCTGCGAAGGCGCGGTGAAAACAACACCCATGCCACCCCAACCGATCCCGGGTAGTATCGCCACACCGGGATTGCTGGCCACTATAGCTACCAGTAAATACGTCGATGGCTTACCGCTTTACCGCCTGGAGCAGTGCGTCCTGAAACGGTTAGGGGTTGATATTGCCAGGGCGACAACGGCCTTGTGGATGGTGCGTTGTGGCCAGCTGGTTCAACCGCTCCTGAATCTGTTGCGAGACAACCTGCTGGAATCTCCCTTGATACACTGTGACGAAACGGTGGTTCAGGTCTTAAAAGAGCCGGACAAAACACCCCAAAGTCAGTCGTATATGTGGGTGCAGGTCGCGGAGCCGGAGCAAGGCCGAAAAATCGTCCTGTTTGATTACGCGCCGAGTCGCAGTGGTTCTGTCCCGGTCAGGCTTCTGGAAGGATTTCAGGGATACCTGCAAACAGACGGTTATGAAGGTTATGCCGCGATAAGTCGGCAGCCCGGCATCGTCAATCAAGGTTGCTGGTCTCATGCCAGGCGTAAGTTTGATGAAGCGATCAAAGGGCAGAAAGACAGCAAAAAAACAGGGAAAGCGCACATCGGGCTGGCCTTTATCCAAAAGTTATACCGCATAGAGCACGACATCAAAGACAGCCCCCCGGAAAAGAAAAAACGAAAACGTCAGGAGGCCAGTCAGCCCATCCTGAAACAACTCCGACAATGGCTGGAGAAATCCCTGCCGCAGGTTCTGCCAAAAAGCTTGCTGGGTAAGGCCTTACAATATCTCAACAATCAGTGGGAGAAACTTGTTCGCTATTGCGAAGAGGGCTACCTGCGCATGGATAACAATGTGGCCGAAAATGCCATACGACCCTTCGTGGTCGGAAGAAAAGCCTGGCTGTTCAGCAATAGTCAGAAAGGCGCTCATGCCAGCGCCAACCTGTACAGTCTGGTAGAAACGGCCAAAGCGTGTGGGCTGGAACCCTGTCGGTATCTGAAAGAGGTCTTTAGCCGGTTACCAGCCGCTCAGACTGTGGATGATGTTGAAAAGCTGCTGCCGTGGAATCTCCAGCCTGCATAATCAAGGTGGGCTGAAATTACCGCTTACG
>NZ_JBYVJU010000053.1:0-2086 GCF_058147085.1 Parendozoicomonas sp. 209JJ7-1
GCAATCAGTATTACAAGTTTGCTCAAACAAAATCAAAAGCGTGCCCAAAGCACAGACAAGCACTTTCCAACCGGCCGAATGTAACAAGAGCATCCAGGTGACGCCTTCGGCGCACCTGATGCAGGCGTTATGTGGCAACACAGCAAAAAAATACCTGCTATCTTCCTCTATTCATGAATTGTAATAAGGAGCATTAAAGATGCGCAGGCTAGTATTCAGTATTTTTTTGTTGATCACTTCAGTCAGCTTTGCTGGGGAATATACAGTAACATGGAAGGTTTCAGGTCATAATGTCAAGGCTAAGTTTGACACAATAATATCAATTTCTTCAAACCAGCAGACTATTAATCATCAATTCCCTTCAAGATTTCCATTCAGTCAAATAATGACAGGTAAACAAAAACAACATCAAGATGCATTCTTTTTACGAATTGCCGCACCAAGTACGCACATTATTGTCACCCAAGATAATACCTTGCTGATAGAAAATAATGGGGTAAGTCAACAAGCGCAGTCATTATTGAATTTAATGCATTCGGCCCTGCAATCTCCATCTGGTTCGGTGACTGCCACGGATGGCGCTGTAGCATTGCTACTTAGTCCAATCTCCCTTCTACCAGGCAGTAATCAGTATCTAGATAAAACTACCTCTGACAACATCGTAGTCAATGGTAATGTTGTACATACTAATTTGCATGTTAGCTACGGTGCAGACTATGGAGTAATACTTGAGCAAGTAGATGGTGGATTCCATTTGACCATTACACATTCAGCAATCGATCCTGAAAATATTAACGATATTATAAGTAATACACATGATGAAGGTATAGGACGGGATGGTTTACACGAGGAAGCAACTTTTTCTGTCTTCATCCCAGCAGCGACAATGCAAGCTTTGACTGGTATACAACCTTCAGAAAATCAAATAGGCTTAGCTCAAGTAGCTACAAAAACCGGAACAGCTCTATTATTAGCAAAAGCAACAAAAAAGGTAACTGATCATATTTCACTGGCAGATCAACCGTCGACTCCGTTACAGGCCAGTGATAGCAAGAGTCTGTATGAAAAACAAACAGTTTTGCCAGTAAAACATGAGCATTTACCAAAAAAGTTATCACAATAGCCACATAACAAGCGCATCCAGGTGACGCCTTCGGCGCACCTGATGCGGGCGTTATGTGCTTCTCAGCATATTGAGTTCTCCATCAGTAATATCATATGTAAACACTGGAAGCCTTCTACTTAAGTACCTTTCAATTAGATCAAGTATATCTTTGCAGTCGTCTTCAATGGATTGATCTGAAAACAATACATTTTCTGAACTGACTTCAACGATCAAGCCAATTATTGAATTGGCCTTATAATCAGCTACAACTTCATTGTGCTTTAATGCCCTATGATCCACTTTGTATTTTTCAACGATCCACTCATGTAACTCTTTAATAGTTGCAAAGCAAAGATAATCTTGCTGGTCAGGAAAGGATTCAAAATTTCTTTGATACTCAGTTTTTTCGGAAACCAGTCTTTCACAATATTTCTTTTCTATTACATAACAATGCTGCTCTTTATCCCAAAGACATTTTCGATTATGGATATCTTTTCTAAATGTCCGAACATCACCCGTATAATTTGCTTTAACATTTGTTTTGCGTACGTCTATCAGTAATCCAACACTTCTAAATAACTTTATAGGTACCTTAGGTACTAATAAAGTTGCTGAAGTACAAGGTACTTCTCCGTTACAATAAATCTCATCCAGCTCAGACTCGAACCGATCCAGATTATAGCATCCTGATGCTCTAGTCCCCAGCCTTAGCGGATTATGTAGCATTTTTACAATTAGATTACCTTCTTCATATAGATCATTTGCTCTTTCGAGATCTAATTCTCTAGAGGGTTCTTTGATTTGTGAGGTATCCGTTGAATAAAAGAAGTCCAGCTTTTTAGCTTCAGTACTTTTAATATCCATTATCCACCTGTAATTTAAATAAATTATTATTTACTATCCCTTGGTGTTTTTTACTAACAATTTCGTAAGCGCACATAACAAGTGCATCCAAGTGACGCCTTCGGCGCACCTGATGCA
>NZ_JBYVJU010000054.1:0-2037 GCF_058147085.1 Parendozoicomonas sp. 209JJ7-1
TTGTTAGGCGCATTTTATTTGATTAACTCAAAAACATCAGAGGTTGCAATACCTCCGGAATTTCTTATTTCAGAGATTTCTTTAGAGAATATTTCTTCCTTCGCTTCATGTTTTGTTTTATAACCTTGCTTTAAAAAATCATCAAAGCTTTGGGAATCAAATACTATCAGTCTTTCTCTTTCAGATTTTGAAAACTCATTCAAATCTACAATGGCTTTCTCGATGAATTTGTACTTGTATTTTTTGAAGTCCTGATTTTGATCTCTAGAAATCACCTTGCTTACTTGAAGGTCAGGTAATGAAATTGTTGGATAGTCATCGTAGACAATATCTCTATTACATTCAGGCTTAAACTTTGATATGTAATATGCCTCATATATTGCCACATCAGATTTTGTTTTGGTTTCGTAAAGCTCTATTTTTGCAAAATCTAGCAACCCTCGCTCTCTTATTGAACTGAGGCTTCTGGTTAAGAGACAGCTTGCACTTTTCCCAACGTATGAAAGCTCATTTTTTGCATTATATAAAAAATAGACTCCGATTTTATCTGTATAATCAAAGTCTAAGTTGGATATTGTATATATTATTTCTTCGGCTTCCATTAGCCGGATAATGGAAACTCTATTGTTGTAAATTTCATTACTTGATATAGCTTTTTGTTGAAAAGATATCTCTATATCAAACATCGTTTTTAACGATGTTAATATGTAATAAAATTGGACTTCTTTTCTCTTAACTTTTTCCATTTTTCTCATAAAGTAATCCATATGAGAAAAACATTGATCAATCTGATCCTTCTTGAACATAGTACATATTTTATCCAGAAAGTTATCAATGATCAGAATCAATCCCTGAGCTTCTATTTCTAACAGCTCGGCGTAAAAGTCCTCGAACAAATCAATTGTTTTAATCTCATTTTCGCTTACCTCTACATTTTTGTTCTTAGCTATTTTTAGACAATAGAATTTAAAATGTCTGTAATCAGCAAATTCCATGATTACTTCTCAGTTGATGGTTGCGCGCCTAACGCCTAAATCAGGTGCGCCGTAGGCGTCACCTGGATTTTCTTGTTAGGGCTTTGTTGCAGATTACTCAGTTTTAAATTCAATTCTTACTGGGATTTCTGACATCGCATAGTGAACAAATTGAGTTCCAAGCGCTGTAAGTTGATAACCTTCATTTTCATCGAACGCAGATACAGGTGGTTTAGGCCCACTACCTTTAGGACGACGTGCTGGTTGCTTAGCAACAAAATTCCCATAGTAGTCAACTTGGCGGTGTTGGCGAATAATACCGCCGGTACTTAAATCACGAAAAAGAAGTTTATATAAGTCTGCATCAGCTGAATCTTCTCTGACTGCCCCTTTTCCGATTTTGCGCCAAATTCCACCTCGAGTGATTCCATCACTGTTGTAAATGGCTGCATAACCTGAAAATGCATTTCTGAGTATTCATTGATCCAATCAATATACATACGGACAACATCATCACTAGACACTTGTGATGCTGCAGCATTTGACAGGATATTTCTTATATATACTCGTTTATCTTCGCTCTCTGCTCCAGACCATTCACGGAATGTTTTTCTGACCAATGACTGGTATTCTCGGCTTTCTACACGCTGAGAAATTTTGTCATCTTGAAGGTCTAGCCGAGCCATTATTTCTATGATCGTTTGTTCTTTTTCCTTGAGCTCGTCCTGAAGCATTTGTACCCAATGCTCAAAGAAACGATTTACTTTGTCTTGCTCACCCTCAGACCATGCACCAGCAATCGCAGAGAAAATGCCTCCAGCAAAAGGGACTACTCCTCCAACTGCTTGAAGCGCACCTCTAGAAATCTTTGCAGCTTTTCCACTTTCCGGTAGTTTTTTGTCTTCTTCATTCTCTGACATGTTGTATTCCTTTCAACAAAACTCTCAATACCTATATTTTGCTACACCAGTCGTCAAAAAAATGGAGATGCTTGATGGTTGGAATTGAGCCCTAACGCCCGCATCAGGTGCGCCGAAGGCGTCACTTGGATGCGCTTGTTAGG
>NZ_JBYVJU010000055.1:0-1932 GCF_058147085.1 Parendozoicomonas sp. 209JJ7-1
TGTTTTTCCATCATCATCCAGATTCTGAGCATATCTGATTGATGATATACTTATGATTTTCCGACTAATCGGGGCTCATTTCATGAGAGAGATAGTCGTAAATGACAAAATGCAACAAGGTTATGTTTATTTTTTAACTGAACCTATTGGAGAAAATTTTCAACTTGACTTTAATCCCGAGCTTACTCCAAAGGAAATGCTTGAACTAGGAGTCTTTGGTGGGAAATACTTAACCGATTGCCAAGATGAATTTCCTGATGAATGGTTTTTGAATGCAAAGATTAGCCCAGAGAAGAAAGATATATCATTAAACTATTTTGGCGTTGATGCTTCACAACCCCTCAAAGAGTGGATTAAAAAAGGGTGGATAAACCCTCAAGACCCTAGAGGTTGGTTTCAATGGTACTGCAGATATTACATAGGGCGTAGGACTGAAGAAGAGGATTATCGCCAAATAAAGCGTTGGTCTGCGTTTCGTCGTCATATTGGTGCTATCAAAAAATACTGTGAACCATATGACTACAGTTGTCGTAAAAAACAACGTCAGGCGCTTTTACACTGGGCTTATGACTCAAGAAATATTTAAAAATCAGCACAAACATAACAAGAGCATCCAGGTGACGCCTACGGCGCACCTGATGCAGGCGTTAGCTCTCAAAATCAAGCACCGAGTAAAAGTCACTATTCTTTTTTCTTTTGCATATTTAGAACATAGGAATCATTGATGTTAGAAGAAGTAAAAGCTTTCAATATTGAACACGTCAAGAAGCTTGAATCTGCTTACGCTAACTCCAAAGAGTTGGGTATTGCTGCTGAAGTATTACCTTTTAGAAAGCTTGGTGAGCAAGACTTTGTAATGATTCATCAAACTATCGACTATATTTTTCAGCATTCTGGTGAAGAACAGGGTATGTGTTTCGTGATTCACCCAATGCTGAAAATGCTTCTAGAGCAAGTTGGCTATAAATCTGAGATTGTTATAGGAAGCCTTGAAGTAAATGGTGTTTCATTTATTGATTGCGACTTTGAATACATCAAAGGTCAGTGGGAAGCAGGCTTTCAAAAAGGTGACTTAAATATTCACTGTTGGTTATTACTTGAAGATGGATCATTTTTAGATGTTACAGGCTATTCTGATGCGTTCAAAAAGCCTGAAGGCTGTGATCTTAACGGATTCCATCAAATCAACTTGGACGGTAATGTTTTTAAATTTACACCAATAATTCTTGGGTTCGACTTTATCAAAAAAACATCGATGTCCCCCGAGAAAGCAAAGCTATTTGAAAGCTAACAAGTAAATCCAGGTGACGCCTACGGCGCACCTGATTTAGGCGTTATGCGATGAACACCTGAGAGAGTGTACTTATTGTAGATTTTTTCCTCACTGAACTGGATAAATGATTAATTACTAGATAAAGATACAGCTTTCTGGATAGAAATAATTGCTGATGAAAAGTTGGGATAGACGAACTATTTTTCCGTTACCTCTGTTCCATTCACACATTCTGGTTGTGAGAAAATTGCTGAAACTTCCTTAATCCGTGATTTTCCACCCAGAAATCACAATCCTATTGTGAAAGGTCGCCTGACGTTTTGTGAGTGAACGCTTGTTTCTTCGTATAATCCCATATTATTTGGATAAGAGACAAATCCTGGTTCTCGTGGCTGAGGGGTTCCTTTCCGTTAAACCCATTCCTTCTGAAAGAAGCAATCTTTAGGTACTCACCGTAGAGGTCATTCTATTCATGTCGGCTCTCGAAATCACACTTCAATCCGTGTAATCTTCACAAATAAAGACTGCACTGTCGTACATGCAAGAAACTCAGCGACTGTACAAATATCACACAATCCAATTCACTTTGGTGGGCGGTAGCGTAGCTAAAAATCTCAACATTACCGCTCCCCTGCGGCACGCATAACAAGCGCATCCAG
>NZ_JBYVJU010000056.1:0-1926 GCF_058147085.1 Parendozoicomonas sp. 209JJ7-1
GCAGCCAACCAATCCACAACCTACGATGTGAATGGCTTTCGGGACCTAGTTACAAACTGGGAAGGGGTGGTGACAGATTATGACCATAACAACCGTGGTTTGGAGACAAAAAGAACGGAAGCCAAGGGCACACCTAATGAGCGGGTTGTTACTACCGAGTGGCATTCCGAATTCCGTCTACCTATCAAAGTCACTGAGCCCGACCGGGTGATTGAGTTCACCTACGACGATAAGGGCCTTTTAACGTCCCGCCAGGTCAAACCTGCCTCATAATTTCTGATAACACTGAATAAATCACCGACTTGTTTAAACAATCAGCCGTGCACGCTCACGTTTTTGTTCGTGCACTGTCACATTGCTCTAAGAAGAACACTGTAAGGATAACACTATGACTCTTCGGACCCGCTTTCCTAAAAAGCGATGGGAACCTCTCACCTGTCCATTAGCCATCGCTCTGGCGAGCACCCTGCTCGCTCTTCCAGCCCAGGCCAACACCACCCGCACTCAGTCGTACACCTATCACCCTGCTGGTAGCCCCGGTGCCGGGCAGATGGCGACACAGGATGGCCCTCGTACCGATGTTCAGGACATCACCCGCTTTGAGTACGATACCAAAGGCAATCGCAGTGCTGTGATTAATGCTCTGGGTCACCGTGTTCAGCTGTTGGATTACAACGGTCGCGGGCAACCCGGGCGGGTAATCGATGCTAATGGCGTGGAAACACGGTTCACCTACCACCCCAGAGGCTGGCTGCTAACCGCTACCCTGATCTCCGCCGATGGCACCAATAATGCGGTTACGGAAATGGACTATGACGCTGTCGGACAGGTCACGGGAATTACCTCACCGAACGGGCAAAAACTAACCTTTACCTATGATGCTGCACGACGGCTGACCGCTATCGAGAACAAGGCCGGTGAACGGATTGAATACAGCTACGATGCCGCCAGCAACCGCACCGGTGAAGTGATCAAGGGCTCCGGTGGCTCTATCACCAAAGAGCGCAAGTGGGCCTTTGATGAACTGAGTCGCCTGATGACCACTGTCCGTGCCGACGACTCTGTAGAAAAGCGTCTCGGTTACGATAAAAACAGCAATGTCACTGCCGTCACCGATGGCAAAGGTCTGAAGACAGAGCAGAGCTACGACGCCCTGAATCGCCTGACTGAAGAGCTGAATCCGGCTAACGATACCGCTCGTCGCAGCTATAACAGCCAGAACCGGGTCACCCAGATTACTGATCAACGGGGTCTGACCACCACCTACACCTACAACGCTTTCGGAAATCTGACCCAACTCAACAGCCCGGACACCGGCACCACCACTTATACCTATGATGGCGCAGGGAACAGAACCCGCCAGGTTGATGCCAAAGGTGGCGAGGTCAACTATCAATACGATGCCCTCAACCGCCTGACCCGTGTACAATATCCGGATCAGCCCGCCTTAAATATCAGCTACAGCTATGACAGTACCGATGGGGGCAACAAAGGCATTGGTCGCCTCACCGGTATCAGTGACAGCACCGGTAGCCAGGCCTATCGCTACGACGCGCGAGGCAACCTGACCCAGGTAACCTACACCCGAGGTAACAAGAGTTACACGCTTGAATACCGCTACAACCTGGCCAATCGTCTGAACGGCATGACCTACCCGGATGGTCGCACCCTCTCCCTCAGCTACAACACCTCCGGCCAGCTCAGCAGTCTGGAAACCCGCAAAGGAGGGAATACCGTCACCCTGGCTGATAACCTGCGTTACAAGCCTTTTGGGCCTTTGACAGCGATCCGTTTTGGCAATCAAACCGAGACCCAGGCCGACTATGACCAGAACTACCGACTGACCCGGCTGACAACTGACTCCACAAGCTCGTCAGCAGAGTTTATGGATCGGGTGTATCAGTACGATGCCAACAACAATATCAC
>NZ_JBYVJU010000057.1:0-1836 GCF_058147085.1 Parendozoicomonas sp. 209JJ7-1
ACCAAGCGTTAGGCCCAAATAAGGAGTAAAAATGCACCATCGTCGAGGTGGGATGGTTCGAGGACATTATAGGAATGGTTCTTGGGTTGAATCCCATTATCGTTCTGGAACAGATGTAAATGAAACAAGTTACGGATACTCTTCACAATCAATATCTTTTTACGGCGTTAAAAGGATTGAAGGCAGTTACGACTGCTTCGTAAACCCAAATGCCACATGTCCTGTTTGTGGAGCAGAAGTATTTTTCTATCAATCAGAGTTTGGTGGAAGAGTATTCTTTGATGAACTGGGGCCTCCATGGCCAAAGCATCCCTGTACTGATAGATTTTCAACTCCCAAACCAGCAAGAGCTGATAAGAAACAAAGAAAACTATATAAGTGGCAAAGGGATAATTGGAAACCCCTCGTTATAGATCAAGTCAAGATAATTGACAGGTTATCTATACACATTACTGGTTCATTGGATGGCGACCACTTTTCCATCTACGTTGAAAATACAGATAAAAACAGAAATATTTCTTCTCAAAATATTGCACACATCCGTAAAACCGAAGATTCGTATACAATCTCCATATTAAAAGGTTTCTCATCCTCATCAGTTAAAGGTTTCAAGTTCCGGTCTGACTTGGAAGACAGAGTTCAGAAAATCAAGCCCAAGAAAGTTATAAAACCTTTGAGAAAGGTCAGGAAAAAACCTAAGAAAAAAGAGAAAGCTCTCAAAGAAACCAGCTCTCCTTCTAGAGCAAAAAGGCCGGCTAAAAAGAAATCGTTTGTTGTCGACAATCAGAAACATAAAAGACCAAGACTAAAGAAACAAAAAGTGAAAGAACGCAAACTTAATAACGAAGTAATGGCATTAGCCTTTCAAAAGGCCGGATTCAACCTCGGGCCTAACAAGTAAATCCAGGTGACGCCTACGGCGCACCTGATTTAGGCGTTATGTGTTACGATACCGGATAGCTCTAATATTACTCTCATTTTGTCCTAGATCATTTAATAGTGAAGTAAGTGTTTGAATATAAATATGATATTCTCCATATTTACTAATAAATTGTCCATTTCCCATATAGAAGGCGCTATGCTGTGGATGGGTACTATATGTTCGTGTTTCTGGATTGTGAAAAAACTGTATTATATCTCCGAATCTAAGATCTCGCATTCCTTGAAAACGAAGAAATTCTAGGTTTGGTATTGAATCATAAAATTCTTCCGAATTCACATATTGGCAAGATTTAATTGATTCAAAACCTGATATTAAATACCAGGTGAAATCATGGCAAACGCCTTCTTTTAAAGACACTCCATCGGAATCCAACACTCGACAACAATTGGAGAATCCATCTGAAAAAATTTTCGAAAGTCTCTTTAATTGTTCTTTGTTTCTAACTGGTAAGTCTTTAGCTAAGGGTTCAAAAACCTTTAGAAAATAAAAAACATCTTGGTCTTTATAGCTACAACCATTGTCTTTATCTATGAGTAAAAATTTTTTGCCATTTATAGAAAATGGTAGAACCTCAAGTTCTCCGAAGTCTGTTTGTATTTTTTCTGTGTTAGAAAAAACCTCAAACTCAGAATTAGGTGGAGTATTACTTGCCGAATCTGATTCCTTATGAGAGAAGTCTTCTCTCCCATAATGAAAAGAAAGCTTGTTTGAAACCGAGTCCATTATACGAACCTCCAATGTTTCGTTTCTTATGATTATATAGTGGCTTTCCAAACAGATACCTAACAATATAGAAAGAACACATAACAAAAAAATCCAGGTGACGCCTACGGCGCACCTGATTTAGGCGTTACATTTTTAATCAACACCGAGTCAACATTAATAAAAAGGTG
>NZ_JBYVJU010000059.1:0-1641 GCF_058147085.1 Parendozoicomonas sp. 209JJ7-1
CCGCTGTGTCAGGATAGTTGTCCCGGTTACTAATTGATCAATCAAGAGAACAGTGGGCGGTAGATAGGTTATTGTGCCTCGCTATTCTGATGAACGTAAAGCTGCCGTATTGAAGAAGTTGCTGCCACCATTCAATCGCTCTGTTCCTGATGTGGCAAAAGAAGAAAGTATCAGCGAACAGACCCTGTACAATTGGCGCAAGCAGTTAAAAGACAAAGGGTTACCTGTGCCAGGGAACGAACATAATTCTGAGCAGTGGTCTGCCGAAGCCCGGTTTGCCGTTGTCGTTGAAACAGCAACACTTTCTGAAGCAGAGCTGAGTGAATATTGCCGAAAAAAAGGGCTATACCCCCAGCAGGTACATGATTGGAAGCAAGCCTGCGTTTCCGGTGCAGAGCAATTGAGTCAACAAGCCCGACAAGAGAAAAAGCAGGCTAATCACGATCGCCAGCGTATCCAGAAACTGGAGAAAGAGCTTCGCCGTAAAGATAAAGCTCTGGCAGAAGCAGCGGCATTGTTGGTGCTGTCAAAAAAGCTCGATGCCTTCTACGGGATAGACAACGGGGACAGCTAACTCCTGTTGATGAACGTCTGCAATTGCTGACATGGTTCGATGAGGCCACGGCAAATGGAGCTTCCCGCTGGAAGGCAGCAGAGCACGTGTCAGTATCTTTGAAGACACTGAACCGATGGCGCGATGATACTGGCAGGGTACTTCCTGACAGACGACCTGTAGCCGTACGACCTTCACCGTCCAATAAACTGACAGAAGAAGAGGAGCAACGCATTCTGGAGATCTGTAATGACCCCGACAATGCCAGCTTGCCTCCGTCACAAATCGTGCCCACATTGGCGGACAGAGGGGAGTACATTGCTTCAGAAGCGAGCTTCTACCGGGTACTTAAAAAGCATGGCCAGTTGCATCACCGGGGGCGCTCGAAGAAACGATCGAAAAGCAGTAAGCCCACCACTCACATAGCCTCTGGACCAAACCGGGTGTGGTGTTGGGATATCAGTTATTTCCCCTCAAGGGTTCGTGGCCAGTTCTGGTATCTATATATGATCCTGGATATCTACAGTCGCAAAATTGTCGCCTGGGAAATATACGACAAAGAGTCAGGGGAGCTGGCCAGTATCTTGATTAACCGGGCTGTGGTGGCTGAAAAGTGCTCTAAACAACCACTGGTACTGCATTCTGACAATGGGGCGCCAATGACATCGCACACATTCCAGTCCAAGCTGGCTGACCTGGGAATTGTACCCTCCCATAGTCGGCCAAGAGTCAGCAATGACAATGCTTTTGCGGAATCCGTATTCAAAACGGTGAAGTATTGCCCGCAGTGGCCATCCCAGGGGTTTTTAACGCTGGAAGAGAGCCGGGAGTGGATGCTGGCGTTTGTGAGGTTTTACAACCAGGAACATCATCACAGTGCTATTCGCTTTGTAACGCCTGAGCAGCGACATGACGGTCGGGACAAGGCGATACTGGAGCACCGGAAACAGGTCTACAAGAAAGCGCGTGAGCGGCACCCTCTACGCTGGTCTGGAAAGCCCCGGAACTGGGAGCCGGTGGGTTCGGTTGCACTGAACCCGGAACGAGAACCAGAGGTTGCAGGTTGCCTGGAAAAAGCGGCCTAAAAA
>NZ_JBYVJU010000060.1:0-1573 GCF_058147085.1 Parendozoicomonas sp. 209JJ7-1
GGCGTTATGTTTTCAAAGCATTTTCAAGCGCCATTGTTCACATTTTTTGTGTATAATCGCTGCTGTTGCTATCAACCTCATTCTCAAGCCATTAGTCAAACCGGATAGATAAATAAGACTCTCTTTTTCAGAATCACCAGCTATATCTAGCAAACTCTTCTTCTCTCCCACTCTCCATGAGCAAAGACAGGAGCTAGCCATTTGAATATCAAAAGTAGCTGAACCTTTATCAGCTAACTCACCTTTCATTTTTATTAAATAATTCCTAGGCATAATCAATTTCACAGCATTACCAAAGTCAGAAATCTTCAAAAGGTTATTTCTAGAAATTAAAAGATTGTCTAAGGCAATATCACAATGTGCGACTTCTTTTTTATCATGTAGATAAGCCAAGCCACTAAAAAGACCATGAACATAACAGCATAACTCGAAACGTGATACCTTTAAACGTAGGTTAATTATTTCGCTTAAAGGTCGACAAAGCTCCATATGATATCCAACAATCATATTATTACCATCCAAAATCGCCCCCAAAAAGTTCATAACATTCTCGTGTTCAAGAGCCTTTAGATGTTTATAGTCATTGTAAAGATGAAGATATGAATCTTTTAGTCTTGATATAAAAAAACTTTTCGAAAAGTCCTTATAACCACTTTCGTTCAAGACATTTTTAATTTTTATTTTCAAAACTGCTTTAACTGCCACCACATAACCATTGAATATAGTCTTTCTAACTTGACAGAACATTCCTTTCGCCACATATTCACTACCATTTTCGACAGTTGCATGTGCCTCTGAATACTGACAAATGCTTTTATAAGTATCAAAGAAATTTATAACCAATGCTAAATCACATAATAATGTAACAACTCACTATAGAATAATTTTTTTAGACTTCTTCAAAAACAACAAAAGAGTAAGAAAACATAACAAGTGCATCCAGGTGACGCCTTCGGCGCACCTGATGCGGGCGTTACATGCTATCAATAATTCATTCACATCTTAGAAAATTAGTTCCACCTTTCATTAGGAATCAAGGTAGAATGGTGGCTTGTAAGAAAGCCCACATAAATCACAGTATACAAACTGACTTTCTACACACAAAGATCCTTCTGTACAATAAAACCCCAAAGTACTTATAAGAATCATTATTAAATCTCCACAACTTTCTGCTAAGTTAGCATTTGGGCATTTAGGAAAATTCGCTGATACTGATTCAGTAGTAGTTACAATTATAATAAGAACTACAATGCATAATTTATTTTTCATTTGTAACCCTTCCAATACAAAAATAAAATATACCGATAAAAATAGCAGATATTTTTAATACAATACGGAATAGCGTCTATTTTATTGATAGCACTTCAGAGCCCTAAGTCTTTAGACAGAAAATAACTGTTCAGAATTCGCAGGTAAACTTTTAGATCGATTGGCTACAGCCCAGCAATACCAAGAGAGCAATTCATAAAATATGCTCTTTTACCATAAATAAGCTGTTATTAAAAAAATAGAAAACGCATGTAACAAGCGCATCCAGGTGACGCCTTCGGCGCACCTGATGCGGGCGTTAGGT
>NZ_JBYVJU010000061.1:0-1571 GCF_058147085.1 Parendozoicomonas sp. 209JJ7-1
GTAAGCATTCCGTGAAGCCATAGACACCACGCCACCGGCTCATAGCCGGTGGTGCGCTTTTAATGTGTTCCATGGTTGTTATCAGTGAAGGTCTGAACCTCATCGGGAGGGCTATGATTTCTCAGTGATTGAAGACGCTCATCCGTCATCAACCAGGGCAGCCAGTCAGTCACGTCTTCAGGAGCCTTCCTTTCATTTTCTGCACACGCTTGCAGATAACCACTCAGCCAGATCCAGGGGTTGATATCCCACAAGTTTAGCGTCATGAACACAGAGAACAGCCACCCGGTCAGTTCACCGCTCCAGTCGCTACCGGCACCGTAGAAGTTTTTACGCCCTACAACGGGTGATCGCAGTGATCTTTCCGCTGCATTGTTGTCCATCGGCACTTCCGGATATTCAGCAAACAGACTCAGCCCTTCCCAGTGCTTTTGCAGGCTGGTGAGCACTTTCTGACACGGCTCTTTCAATCTGGGACGTGCCAGTTCTTTATCGCGCCATTTCGCCATATTATCCAGATGGGTTTTCAGTGCAGCGTCGTGTTTCTGAAACACTTGCGGAGGATCAAGATGACTGAGCCGTTGATGGTTCAGATGGTACAGCCTGCCAATCCGTTTCACCCAGGTGATACTCCAGGTTTTTAGCCCGTCTGTGCCTCGTTCCGCATTGATGAAGTCTCTGCGTACGTGGCTCCAGCAGAAGGCAAGAAACACATCCTGATTTTCACGGGTCAGACTCTTGTAAGCGCTGTAGCGATCACAAACCAGTACACCATTACTGTCGCCTAACAGGCTTTTGGGAACACTGGCCGAACGGTTGTCGTCCACACTGTAGTAGGCCGCTGTACTGGTCAGGAAAACCCATAACCAGTGTTTTTCGGCACCTTCGTCGCTCCACACCATCCAGCGTGTTTCGTCGGCATGCCATTGCTCATCGTGGATGACTTTTTCACGAATCGCCTCAATAACAGGCTCAAATAAGGGTTTGATGATTTTCAAACCGCCGGTGACCGTACCCTGCGCCAGGGGCAGTCCTCGCAGGCGGAAGTCCTGTAACTGCCGAGCCACAGGGATACCAAAGGCATATTTATGCAGCAGAATTTCTACCCAGATGGAGATGCCAAGTTTGCCTTTACGGATCAGTTTCGCTGGCCCTGGTGCCGTGGTGATAGCGGGTGTTTTCTCACATTTGCAGGCTTTGAGGTAACGATGCCTATGGTAACGACGGATATGGGCCTGCACTTCCACTTCAACGACATCACTGTCTTCCGTTCCAAAGGGTTTAAAGGGAAGTTTGCAGTTTGGACAATGTTTTTGGTATTCCTCAAGATCCAGCGTTTCAGAGACCACCGGAAGCGTTGTCACTGTCGTACGACCATGCCCTTTGCGTCCCCGTTGCTGCCCCTTGGGCGTGGATGAGGAACGAGTCTGCTTTTCCTGCTTTCGGGAGGAGCCGGATTTCTTTTCGCTTGAGCGCCCAAAAACCAAGTGTTGCATGTCTGCAAGCTGGTTCTTGAGAGTGTCGACCTGAGCTTGGAAAGTTGCTATTTCACGAGAGTGCTCGACCTTCAT
>NZ_JBYVJU010000062.1:0-1568 GCF_058147085.1 Parendozoicomonas sp. 209JJ7-1
CGAACCACATCACTTTCAACGTTAACTTATAGAAAATGAAGCAAACTGAATATTTGGAAGAAGAAAGAAAAAAACTATGGATTGCTGTTACGGAGTTACAGCAAGAAATAAACAAAAGAACACCAGAGCATGAAAAGGATGCCAGGCAAGCATCACGAAAAACATCTGAGTACAGAAATAGAAGTCTGGAAGCAAAAAATGAGGCCGAGAATGCTTCTAGACAAGCTAAAACCAGCCTGTCTGATATCGTTAAATTCAAGGAAAGCTCTGACGAATACTTCAATGAAATTGTAAACATTACATCTAAAGCTGAAAATGAATTTCAGAAAATAGAAGATATAGAAGAAAGAAACAATGTTCTTATAGAAATATATAATCGCCACCCCGAAATAGAGGAGCAGAATCGAGAGATTCAAGATTCATATGAAAAATCTACGACCCTCTACAGCAAAATCAATGCTACTTATAATACTCTTTTAAAAAAGAAACAAGAGTATGATGACTTATATTATGAGGTATTTGGCTATGAGGATGAGGATGAAAATGGGGAATTAATTAAGCATAAAGGGATTAAAGAAACCCTAGAAGAAACACATAAAAAAATTGAATCTGACTTGGATGAGATTGACCAGAAAATAGAAGAAATAAAATCAAATTACGATGCAAAACTAGAAGAGTTTATTTCAACTGAAAAACAAGAGATCAGCGAAAAGAAAAAGTTATGGGAGCGAGAGTTTACAAATGCCACAGAAAAAATTAAATCTTTGCTTCCTGATGCCTTAACCGCTGGGTTGAGTCATGCTTTTTCTGAGAAAAGAAAAGCTGAAATAAAGGAAGGTGCTAAGTCGTCCAGAATATTCAACGCCTCAATTCTAGGCATGGTTATGGTTTCTTTAATACCGTTCATTGTAAACTCATACTTGATGAATGAAGGGAAAACATTAGAGAGAATCATCTTAGAGCTTCCACGAATGGTTGTAGCGATACTTCCACTGTATGTACCATTTTTATGGCTGGCATATTCCGCAAATAAGAAAGCAAATTTATCTAAACGTCTTGTAGAGGAATATACTCATAAAGAAGTTTTGAGTAAAACCTTTGAAGGTTTGTCCAGCCAAATAGAATCTATAGATGACAGTGAAATATCTTCAGAGCTTAGAGAAAAATTACTTTATAATTTATTAGATGTAAGTTCAGAAAATCCAGGAAAGTTAATTTCAAATTATGACAAAGCAGACCATCCTGTCATGGATGTTCTTGATAAAAGCTCAAAACTTAGTACAGCGGTTGATGAGCTTTCGAAAGTACCAGGGATGAATAAAGTAGCAACAATAATCAGCAAAAAATCCTCTGATCTAATAAAAAAACAAGCAAATAAAGTAGAAGAAGCTATCGACTTGGTAGCACCAGATTCTTAAAAGGTTCGGCTAACAAGCTCATCCAGGTGACGCCTTCGGCGCACCTGATGCGGGCGTTAGGCCCTCATCAAACAAATCCGTTGTATTTTACAATGATGTGTAAAAAGGAAAATTAGAGTGGATCAACAACTTTTATTAGTAGTTCTTTTA
>NZ_JBYVJU010000063.1:0-1537 GCF_058147085.1 Parendozoicomonas sp. 209JJ7-1
AACGCCCAAATCAGGTGCGCCGTAGGCGTCACCTGGATTTTTTTGTTAGCTGTTTTTTTAAACTGAACTTTGCAGTTTTGCCCAACCTTACGGGCCTTGGCTTTCTGGTCCTGGCGCATGATGAAAGCAAAGACGAAAGTGCTGATGCCGGGTTTGTGACGACAGTGATGTGGCATGGAATGCCACCAAAAAGCTTGAACTTTGCCCGGCTTAACTCGAAAAGCATTTACGCTGAACTCAATCGCCAGCAAACCATGAACAAAGAAACCTTCTTCGCTCGGTAAAGCTGAAGATATTTGCCCTACCTTTCTACCTCAGTTCTTCGTTGAGCTGGCACACGACGAAAGCAAAAACGAAAAAGCTGATGCCGGGATTGTGACAACAGTGATGTGGCATGGAATGCTACCAAGAAGACTGAACTTTACCCGGCTTAACTCGAAAAGCATTTACGCTGAACTCAACTGCCAGCTTTTCACTGAACTTAACGCTCAAAGTTTACGACAGCTTCTCTATTTCTTCTCGATGATTATGCTGAACCAGAGCAAAAGGAATGACAAACTCACCTTTAACAGCTAACGCCTAAATCAGGTGCGCCGAAGGCGTCACCTGGATTTACTTGTTATGTTTCGGTTTCAAACCACTCTGACATATGCTGCATTATTTCAGGGATTTGAACTTCATCAATATTTTCATGACCATCTTTTTCGACTAACTCATCATAAAGATACGCATGAAAATCATTAAGTTTGTTCCAGATTTTTTGCCCGCTATGCACTCGAATAGATTCAACTGTTACGAACCAATCTCTTACAACTTTTACAATTTTATCAGGTTCATCATCATGCTTTTTTATGTCAGAGCCAGACAAATCAGATAATGCTTTTTGATAGCGATACTGCTCTTTCTCTAGAATAAGTATTTGCTTTGTTGACCACTGATTTCCTTTAAGTTTTTGACATCCATAGTCTATGCCTAATTCAAATGGCATATTCATACGAAAGTGTTCATTTTCATCAACAGACACAATACGAGATATATCATGAATCCCAAACTTTGACTCATTGATAAGATTAACAATTTTGTCAATTCTTGTTTCAGCTGAGTCTGCCCTTTCCAAAGAAAGACGAGGATTGTAGCCAAGGTATTTTATTGTGAAGATTACGGCTAAAAGTAACTCCCTATAATCTTCGTCAAAAGGGCAGTTAACGAAGACATTTTTATCAAAGTCATCCATGTTTACTTCTTATCTTTAGGAGGGTGAGGGTCATTTCCATAACTATCTTTTTCACGGATTTTCCCATCTCGACCATGCACATAAAATTCAGCTTTTTGATTTTTTGCTACATCTCTTCCCCAGTCAATAGCTTCCTGTTGCGTATCAAATTTCTTGCTGGCTTTATCACTTCCGCCTTTGCGAACAGACCAACCTCCATCACTGTTTTTTACAACATGTTGAGATTTTTTACTCATGATTAACTCCTTAATGGATACTCGGAATGTGATTTAGAAACATAACGCCTGCATCAGGTGCGCCGTC
>NZ_JBYVJU010000064.1:0-1520 GCF_058147085.1 Parendozoicomonas sp. 209JJ7-1
GAGGATTTTTCTGGTACTGACCGGCTCTGTATAGATTCATTCTTGTTGCAGCAGTTTACTGGGTTTAAGAATGTAACGCCCGCATCAGGTGCGCCGTAGGCGTCACCTGGATGCGCTTGTATGCGAATTTTTTGTACTCAGGATCTACATTTATATGCTTTACCAACTGCAGTAGTATTAGTTGTTCCAAGGGAACCGTAAGCATTCGTGTTTTTCATATCTTGAATGTAGACGATATTGGCACCTAGTTTATAACCTTCATTTCGTAATTCGTTTCTAGCTCCGATTACGAGATTTTTATTTGAGGTCAAGTCACCAGTTATAAAATTACCTTTTGTTCCTACTATTTCGCCAACAAATCTACATTTGTTATTGTCTGGACGTTCATTTACCAGTTCAACAAATTGTGCACCTGGATTGAGAGACTTAGCTGAACAAGCGGATAGTAAAATTCCAGAAATGGCTAAAACTACTTTTTTCATTGTTTGAGTTCTTGGGGTTGTTGTTGGGACTATATTTTTTTCTTTATTAAAGCAGTGAATTTTATCACAACCAGGTTTTTTTGTATAAAAGTGCAAAAAATCTACGCATTAAATCTTCAGTTTTGTCGCGTTATTTATTGATGAGCACCGGCTCGCATAACGCTTGGTTCAGGTGCGCCGAAGGCGTCACTTGGAACCACTTGTTAGGCGGTGTGATGGCAAAGATAAAGATGAAAATAGAAATAGCTTCTCATGAGATAACCGATAAAAGCTTTCTTCGGGACTGCCTCCGCCATCAATAATTAGCTCTTTCGCTGTATAAACAGGGTAACCATACTCTATTGCACCGTACTCTTCACCATATTTGCAGTAGTGCAAAGAGCCTTTTTTTATTCCTAATGTTGAAGCTTTAACACAGCAGCTTCCCACTCCTCCAGAAAAAATCAGAGCATCAGGTTGATGAAATATGAGCTGCTCATGTGATTCAGGCGCTGAAAAAATTGAGCTTGTCTGCTTCATTATTGTTCTGCTGTTTTCTGGAAGATGGTCAATAATATACTGTGGTGTTTCTATTCCTGCAGCGGCACTCTCTTCGTATACAAAGTTAATGATTGGTATTTTATTTCTTGAACAGAAAGAGATTAAAGCAATCGTGGTATCTTTATCATTCCAATAAGCATCAATTAAACAAAGAAGAAATTTTACTCCATTAGATTGTGCAATTTTTATTTGATTAAAAAAACCTCCATTTCTATCGGGAATGTACTCCTTGCATATTGCATTTACAGAGTTTGAGGAACCGGGAATTAAATCTTTATTGAAATGTATTTCTCCAAACTCATGATGTGTAGCTGAACTTACAATTCCAGATGGTCTTGAAACTGAGGCGTCACTCTTTTTGCTTGTAACATTATCAGGCAACTCATGGCTTTTCTTATATGGTTTTGGGTTAATATCCATAATTTTTTCAGTGATGTTTGAGGTTGATTGTACGCCTAACGCCCGCATCAGGTGCGCCGAAGGCGTCACCTGGATGCG
>NZ_JBYVJU010000065.1:0-1477 GCF_058147085.1 Parendozoicomonas sp. 209JJ7-1
GGCCTTATCGAAAATGACAAAAATAGGGGCATCGGTTCCACCTGCTGGCAAAACGAGTTTCACCTGTGTTTTCAAACCAGCAAAATAAAGTCTGTGCCAACAAGTTCCACCTGTAAGTTCATGCCATCAATTTCCAGCGGTATTGTTTTTGTAACTGGCAAGCACGACATCGTGCCAAACAAATATTATTTACCAACAAAGTCGCAACAAACTTATCGTACCAGCGGCTGCACCTAACAAGCGCATCCAAGTGACGCCTTCGGCGCACCTGATGCGGGCGTTAGCTGCTAGAACATCCATCGAGTAAAAATGTTAAAATCAATAAGACGTATTTTTAGCTCTACTGTTTACATACAGATATGGGAAAACAGAGTAAAGGCAATTGACTTAGATTCAGAAAAAATCTTTGATGATGAAGCAATTTTTGCCTTCGATAAAAGCACACCTAAAAAGCCAAAATTTCCAGCAATAGGCAAAGAGTCTCATAACTTCCGAGGTAGAGAGAATATTTCAATACAAATGCCATTCTCACACCCACGTATGCTTTGTGCTGACTTTGATGCTGCTGAAAAACTGATACAACTTATCATTGCTAGAATCGCAAAAAACAACCTAATACCACCATCTCCAGATGTCATTATTCACCCTAGAGAAAAGCTTGAAGGTGGTTTAACCAAAATTGAGAATAGAATTTTCCGTGAGCTTTGTCTCGGAGCAGGAGCTAAAGAAGTAGTCGTGTATGCGGGGCTAGAATTACCCTCGGCTAACATAGACTTTGCTCAGCTCAAGGAATTGTACCCTCCATACTAAAATGCAGCTAACAAGTGCATCCAAGTGACGCCTTCGGCGCACCTGATGCGGGCGTTAGCTGCTCAAACAAACGTCAGAGTAAACATGAAGAAAGTAATCTCGTTATTTATATTTGATGATGTTGAAGTTATGGACTTCGCAGGTCCATTTGAAGTGTTTTCTGTCACCAATGAACTCAATGCTTATGAATACTTTGACATTAGAGTTGTAGCGAAAAATAAAGACCCTGTAATTGCAAAGAATGGACTTTCAATCAACCCTGATAGAACCATCTCAGAGATTGACAAATCTGACATTCTCATTATTCCGGGTGGTGATGGAACTCGCCCATTACTGGAAGATCCAGAAATATTAAGTTGGGTTCGCAAAATCAGCAAAAATACAGAACTCACTCTTTCCGTATGTTCAGGTTCGTTGATCTTGGCAAAAGCTGGCCTGCTCGACGGTATGAAGGCAACAACACATCATGAAGTCTTCGAAACATTGGCTTCTATTGCCCCAAGCACAAAAATAGAGAAGGGAGTAAGGTTTGTCGATAATGGTAGAATAATTACCTCCGCTGGCATAAGTGCTGGCATTGATATGTCTCTATATGTCGTAAGCAAGCTCTATGGCGAGCAAATTTCAAAAGCAACATCAACATACATGGAATACGCAGCTAACAAGT
>NZ_JBYVJU010000066.1:0-1458 GCF_058147085.1 Parendozoicomonas sp. 209JJ7-1
TATTTTCAACTGATCAATATATTTGAATATCATTGCGAGCATTCTATAAAACCTTTAGGTAGAGTTTTAGATAAGGTCTTCTTTCGATTTATGATCGATATTTAGTCTTGCATAACTTGAATTCAAGCCACTTATGGGAATCAAGTATCTATGCAATATGGTTAATGAAAATAGACATGAATCTGAAAATCATTAATGGATTCTTACAGAGTATTTTTGACCTGGCGGGACGTTAAAAGGCCCTTGTCGTCGTAGGTGAATTCAATCACCCGGTCGGGTTCGGTAATTTTGATAGGCAGACGGAATTCAGGATGCCACTCGGTAGTAACAACCCGTTCATTGGGAGTGCCCTTGGCTTCCGTTCTCTTGATCTCCAAACCACGGGCGTTATGGTCATAATCTGTCACCACGCCTTCCCAGTTCGTCACCAGATCCCGAAAACCATTCTCATCGTAGGTTGTGGATTGATTGGCTGCGGCACAGTTATCAGAGCGATGCCCTTCCACACGGGTGACCTTACGCACACCGTGAATGGTGGTGTAGTGATAGGTCGTCTCCTTGCCCAAGGCGTTGGTGACAGTGACGCGAGGGTCATCGGTATCATCAATATGGGTGTAGTTCAGAGTGACTTTTTCCTGACCAGCGTGTTGTGAGGAGGTGGCCCGGCCCTGGGCATCGTAGGTCCAGGTGGCAAAGCGCTGGCCGCGTTCATCGGTTATACCGGTGAGGGCATGGGGGAGAGAGGTGTTGCCTTCGATATGCTCCGGTTCGTTGTAGTGGTAGATGCGCTGTGAACCATCAGGGTAGGTGACTGACTTGTATAAATTCTGCTCGTTATAGGTGTAGCGGTATTCCTTTCCCCCTGGGTCACGGAATGAGGATATGCGTTTTTTAGTGTCATAACGGAAGGTTATGCTGTTGCCGAGGTGGTCAGTAACTTTATCGAGAGTGGCAGGGTCACCATCGCCGTTCATGGAAGAGCTTAAATCGTATTGTAGTTTTTTTGAGCGGCCTTGAGGGGCAGTAATGGATAGTAGCTTTCCGGATTGGTCAAAAACTTCTATATTGTTTGATGCATTTTTTAATATCCATCCATTAGTTGTTTTAGTTAGTTCTTCTCTTTTCTCTTGGTCGGAAGTCCATTTTCCTTGTATCATTTTATAAATGATTGAGCGACCATCTGGCCTATGAACTTTAACAATGACCGGTCTCCCTTGTTCTTCTATTTTTATTGAGTGATTGCTGGTCCATTTTCTTTTCAAACTGTTGTAGCTACGTATCAGTGCTAAGTTTCCTGAAGAGCTTTTATAATCAGTGGATGCTTGGTGTTTATTACCGCTCATGATGGATATTGGGTTTCCTACAATAGGACAGTTTTTCCCTGAATTGGCACCTATATATAGCCCGCATTTAGAATCATCATCCGGACACTCTTTTGGGTATAAGCAGCGCCCTGTC
>NZ_JBYVJU010000067.1:0-1434 GCF_058147085.1 Parendozoicomonas sp. 209JJ7-1
GCGGACCTCGTACCTCGGCCGCTGAGCTAAGCGTTGCAGCGGACCTCGTACCTCGGCCGCTGAGCTAAGCGTTGCAGCGGACCTCGTACCTCGGCCGCTGAGCTAAGCGTTAGCTGCTGCAACATCCATCGAGCAATGAATACCAGTTGAGAAGATAAAGTTATGATTAATGCAAGAGAGTTTGGCAGTATTCGAAAGAGGGTAATGAAAGAAAAGGCTGCTGACTTCTCTGCACAAAAAAGCATATACTCACGAGAACTCCCTAATTCCCAATTACATTGCATAGAGTTTTCTCCCGGAAAATGGGGTAATGAGTTCAGCGTTGATATTGGAATTCATTTTACATACTTGCCTAGCTTTGAATCTTTTTCACACATACCGAATACTAAGCATCCTACGCCTGAAACATGTGTACTGTCTAAAAGATGGCGTGACACAAACAATATGCAACTTTTTGGATATGGAAATTCACCCGAAGATGCTGAAAAACTGATCTCATCAATCATACAAAACTCAATCCTTGAATTTTCTGATTTTAATTCTAGATGGGGCAACGGAGAAGAGTTACTAACAGCATTACCCCCTGAAGCGTTAAGGAAAGATGCGAATATTTTTTACCAACTGATAAATGCGAGCCTTGAAAAACAAGACATATTATCTGAGAAAATGATGATTAGAAAAATCTTTCCAGGTTATTTTGTCCACGTGAAGCCTATGTGTATCGCCCTAAGTCATATGGCACTCGAATTTGGGAAACCAAAACTTGTTCACGAATACATAGAGATTACAACTATGCAGGGTCTAGGGCACATTGGTTGCAATCCAGCCACAGAAGAAATGGTTTCAGGCATCAAAAATAGAATATACAGCTAACAAGTGCATCCAGGTGACGCCAGAGGCGCACCTGATGCGGGCGTTAGCTGCCACGAAACATTCAACAAAGTTGGAACAAATAGGATAATAAATGAAGAAAACAATTCTTGAAATATATGCACTCGCAGTTTGTTTTTTTACTATTGCATGTTTTGTTATAACTTTGGGGTTTATTCTATGGAATGTAGTGGAGTTAAATGCTCCAGAGTTCACTATTAGCAACCACGATTATGAGTGTCATAGAACTGATTCTCAGTACAAAAAATGTTTTTCAAATAATTACGAATATACAAGAGAAGATAATTCTGAAATATTTCCCAACGGAAAAGACCTAACGGAAAAACGGAAATCCGATTATCAGCAGGTAATACAATCAGAAAAACGTCAGGCTCTTCAAGGAATAGCGCAAAAGTTGATTATTATTCTCATTGATCTCTTTATGTTCTTTGCTCATTGGGCACTAGCAAGGCGAGCAAGAGAAACATCAGCAACAGGCAGCTAACAAGCGCATCCAAGTGACGCCTTCGGCGCACCTGATGCGGGCGTTAGGTGAAGCTGAGT
>NZ_JBYVJU010000068.1:0-1405 GCF_058147085.1 Parendozoicomonas sp. 209JJ7-1
TTGTCTATGTTTAAATGTTGCCGCGTTCTTTATCCATTCTATAAAGTGCATAACCATCACCATCCTCTATGGCTTGATGGTACTCAGGGTCTTTTATTTTATCGATTTCATTGGATACTGATAAAAGGTCACCATCAAGCTCTTGGATTTTATCTTGTAGGTCTCTGTTTTCAGACTCTAACTCATCAACACGCTCTTGAAGTCTGATGATAGATTTACTTGTTGCAGGAAACCTGTTGAGTTCATGCCAAACCCCAATAAAAAGCGCTAGATACGCGGCACGTTCTACCCATTCCAAGACTTATTTCCTCATACACCTAAAATTGTTTCAGGCAGTCTACTGTAGGAGAAGCCTTTGCGCCATTGGTGGTAATAACGTCTATCAGTCGCTCGTTAGAAACAAGTATATTGTCGTAAGAAATAGCAAGCGTGAAAAATAGAACCAGACATTCTCTATTGCTATAGCTGACTCGTTAGAAAGTAGTACGTAAGTTGCAGAAGTAATGATCGTACAAATAAAGATCAATACATGAGCCAGTATTTTGTATTTACTGGTGCCTGCCTTGTTTTTTCGCATACACACCTAGCTCTCTAGATTTCTAGACAACTCGATGCGATGCGTTCTAATTGGTGGGGAGAAGAACGTTCAACGCTATTTTAAAGTTCCACCCGAAACTTCCTGTTTCCCGTCGCACCATTGCGAACGTGAGATAACTTTAGCAATAAGTCTTCATAGGTCAAGGCTAACCTGAGCAGACACTGAGCGAGAGGTTTGGTGCAGCTAACGCCTAAATCAGGTGCGCCGTAGGCGTCACCTGGATTTACTTGTAGGCGCTGAATGATGATTTTCAACTGGACTGTAATACCTTAAGCTCAAGTATGCACGGGCCTTTCGTGTTATTTCTATACTTTACCGTTAAAGTGGCACCATCTTGGATCCCATCTACTTGGAGTGGGCCAGAATAACAATACGCAGAACGTTTATCGATCTTAAAATCCATGTTGCCAATAGTGATTTTTGCTTCAGACAATTCTTCACTTATCAATTTGAATTTTCCCTCTATGGACTCATAGCTGCCGTTTCTCAGTTTTGTATAGTTTGATAAGTAACTCACGCTATTGGTAATGAGTGGTGAGAAGAAAATTACTACGAACAGTGATATGAATAAATTAAAATCGGTGAAGTTGCCCTTAGACTTTTTCGTCTTAAGATGTTTGAAAATAAAGTATATAGAAGTTGCTGTAATTAGTATTAAAGCTAATGTGCTTAGGACTGCATCTCTATAAGAAAGCTGATAAATTAATATGTGATCCATTTATATATGAACTGCGATGTTCAGGTTTTGGTTGCGCCTAACGCCCGCATCAGGTGCGCCGAAGGCGTCACTTGGATGCGCTTGTTAGG
>NZ_JBYVJU010000069.1:0-1402 GCF_058147085.1 Parendozoicomonas sp. 209JJ7-1
GCATCAGGTGCGCCGAAGGCGTCACTTGGATGCGCTTGTTAAGCGCCTGATTGCTTGTTCTGACATGATGATGGTAGAACTTCTCTATCTATGTCAGTCTTGTTTTCAGCAGGTGCATCCATGCCTGCCACAGGTTGATCATAGCCACACAGCCAAGATATAGGACTTGTTGGGCTCCCTATTACAACTGCTGGCCTAAATGTTAACGTTTTGTCTTGAAAAATTGCAGATGCCTTGTTACCAAGACGAACATGTATTGCTCCATTTTCAATAGTTACACCAGTGATTCTATTTCCTATCAAAAGGTTTTCTTCTGGTATACCAAGTTCGTGATTATTCTTTGGGAAAGATAAGTTTTCTTTATAGTAGTGTGTGATTTTATCTTTGAAGTTTGTAGCCATACTTAATGCATCAACCATTTCACTTCTTTGAATGTATTTCTGGTATTGAGGCATTGCTACAGATGCGAGTATACCTATGATGGAAACTACAACCATGAGTTCGAGGAGTGTAAATCCATTTTCAATTTTATTCATCACACTGACCCCATTGAAAATATTGGTTGATATGCGCTATTCAAGAAGAAGTAAATAGAAAAGACAATAGCCATTCCTGAAATTACTAATATGGTTGTGTTAAAGGTATCAAGTTTATTCTGTAAGTCTGATTTTTCATTAGACAAGATAAAACTTATCTCTTTCGCCAACCTTACTTCGCTATTGATCGTACTAAGATGCTCGTTTAAAAGATTTAGATTCTTTTTCTCTTCAATAGGAAAGGAGATTATATCTATAATCTTCCCATAAGATTTTTTTATCTTTCTCGGAATCAATATTTTATAGGTTAATGATTTGTCTGGATCTAATATTGTTTTTGATATTAAAGTGCTCACATAACCAGATAGGAATGATAGTGACAAAATTGATACTGTTAAAAATGTTATAAGCCCCCAGTTTGAGTTGTACCAAATCACATCATTAGGAATAGGGAAATCTAGCGTTTCATACATCCCCAAAAATGCAGGCATTACTTTCATCTTGTATATGAACGACATTAATAGGTACATTAGAGTCAAGTACCCTATGTATAATTGTATCCTTCTATTTTTCTGCGGTACGCAAGTTGATGCATCAAAATCCAAGCGGCTGTAGATTTCTATAGCATTATGGAGAATATTTTTATTTTCTAGAGCCAAAGCATTAGAAACTAATTTTTCTTGAAGAGAGTTATGTTTCTCATTAACTCCATACAAGTTTAGATACTTACTCCTCTGAGATTTCCTAATAGCCTCATAAGGGGATTCTTTCTGTTCTATGAGACTATTAGCTTCTCTAAAAATGAAGTGGAATCTACTCCATGACATTTCATACTCCAATGTTGATGTTTGGTAGCGCTTAACGCC
>NZ_JBYVJU010000070.1:0-1288 GCF_058147085.1 Parendozoicomonas sp. 209JJ7-1
TGAGCTAAACCAGTGGTCACATCAGAGCAGGAAAGTCTATTCGTAACATACGCAACCAATAATAATATTGTGTGACAAGTACTGTTTCCTTCAGCCAAAAAATCATTATAAAATAATTTTACAAGACAACACTATTATGGTTATAAGCATGGATTTTATCGAGAGATTACATAGTTTATCTAAAAAAATTGGACATGTGGCAAGCAACCTCGCAACAGAAGAAGCAACAAAGAATGCTCTTGTTATGCCATTCTTACACTCTGTTCTAGGCTACGATGTATTCGATCCTAATGAGGTTATCCCTGAATTCACTGCAGATGCAGGGACAAAAAAGGGTGAGAAAGTAGACTATGCACTTATTAAAGACGAAGAAGTCCAAATACTCATAGAGTGCAAGAAGTTTGGTGAAAAGCTCACACCAAAGCATGCGAGCCAACTTTTCAGGTACTTCTCAGTTACAAATGCACGACTTGCAATACTTACAAATGGTTCAGTTTATGAATTTTATACAGATCTTGACGCTCCAAATAAAATGGATGAAAAACCATTTCTTGTCCTCGATCTGACTGATATTGATGAACACGTTGTACCTGAAATAAAGAAACTTACCAAATCCTCATTTGATGTAGACTCTATCGTTGATGCTGCAGGTGAACTTAAATACCTTAGTCAGATCAAAAAACTCCTTGAACAACAATTCGACGAGCCAGAAGAAGATTTTGTGAAATTCTTTGCATCAAGAGTTTATGAAGGCGTACTAACCGCTAAAGTAAAAGCTCAATTTCTTGAGATTACAACAAAAGCACTTAAGCAGTTTTTAAACGACAGTATCAATGAGCGCCTAAAATCAGCAATTGGTTCTGATGTTAAATCTTCAATTCCTGATATAAAAGACCATGAAACTATTGCAGAAACTTCTGAGGTAGTAGAAGAAGATACGAATTCCAAGATCGTTACCACTGAAGAAGAAATGGATGGTTTCAATATTGTAAAAGCTATCATTAGACAGAAAGTCAGTGCCGATCGAGTTGCACCTAGAGATACTCAAAGCTACTTTGGAATTCTGCTCGATGACAACAACAGAAAGCCTCTTTGTCGCCTCCACTTCAATGCCAAGCAAAAATACCTTGGCATTTTTGATGAAAACAAAAAAGAAACTCGTCACCCAATAGATTCCGTTGATGATATATTCAACTTTAATGATGAACTACTTGGCACAGTGGGGCTATACGAAGAGTAATCGCTCATAACAAGTGCATCCAGGTGACGCCTACGGCGCACCTGATGC
>NZ_JBYVJU010000071.1:0-1278 GCF_058147085.1 Parendozoicomonas sp. 209JJ7-1
CCAGTTCCGGGCTTTTCTCCAGTGGACGACATAAAATCCATCTCCTTTGTCACGCTACCAATAGAGGAAAGCTGCTGGTAGCTCACAGCATTTTTATCATATCACTTGTATCTTTCTATGAGGTTACACCTGTGAATCGAAAGTAAATCTCGATGTTTGGTAGCACCTAACGCCTAAATCAGGTGCGCCGTAGGCGTCACCTGGATTTACTTGTTATGTGATTTTTGGGTCCAGAAAGCCCTGTTTCAGCCGTATTGACATTACTTTCACTAATAATGGGTTTTAGTCAGTTACTCTGGGGTGGGACAACCTTCTTCAACCCATTCTATGAGGTTGGTTCCGATACCCTCAAAATCTCCCAAACGAGGATCTAATGATCCATGATCGACAAGATATACAGTTTGATCTGAACCTGAGCTTTTAATCAAAATGGCACATCCACCGCTATCATCACCAATATTTATATACCCAGGACAGTAAGTGGGAACTTGATAAGTCTCGTTCCTTTCTAGCAGTTCCTCTGTTGGGTATAAATGCACTAAATTAGACTGAAATCCATTTGTTTCTCTTAATAGTTGCTTATAGGTATCGGGGAAAGAAGTTGCAAGTGAATATTCAGCTTTTGAAATCTCGTCATTACTTGCAGGTTCATTTCTCTCAAAATATTCTATTTTTCCAAAGTGAATCATTGCAAGACTCTTGATGGTTGGGTTCACATAACGCCTAAATCAGGTGCGCCGTAGGCGTCACCTGGATTTTCTTGTTAGCTGAATTTTATTGCCATTAGTTTTGATGGCTTTTGTTTGATGAAATATTCCCATACGTGGTCGTATAGCTTTTTCTGGTTTGGGAAAGTAGCAAGATCTTTTGCTTCTTGGAGATTACACCACTGGAACTCGGTATGCTCCTCATTGAGTGTTACTTCTTGGTTTGGGTCACACACGACGACAAAAGCAGGAATAATTACAATCTCGTTGTTTTTAGCCTCATAAAACTGTTCAATATATTCAGCGTTATAAAGGTTTTCTACTTTGATCTGGGTCTCTTCGCTGAACTCACGAATTATAGCTTCCCAAGCCTTTTCTTTCCCTTCAATATTTCCGGCTACATGACACCAAAATTCTCCTTTCACGCGTTTCATCATGAGTATTTTGGTTTCACCATCAATCTCGGATATAGCTACTCCGGATACAACTGATGTGTTTACTGGAATCATATATTTATTCTTAATCTTTCAATGTTGATGTAATGGAGGTGCTGATTAATTCAGCTAACGCC
>NZ_JBYVJU010000072.1:0-1277 GCF_058147085.1 Parendozoicomonas sp. 209JJ7-1
TGTCGCTCAAAAAGGATTCAGTGCAATGCCGAGATCAATACCAGTAATTTTACCGAGTAAAACCTTTTCAAAGAAAAGTGGCGCATTTACATTTTTTAGTGAAATGCTGAATAAGTATGAAGATGGGCAACAGGTAACAAATGAAGATGATAAGCTACTTTTTGAGCTGTTACAGAGACATCCCGAAGATAAGATTCGAGAAGGCGTAGAATATTTTTATCGTGATAAAGCTCAAGGTTATCCTACAAGTTGTTTCCATATAAAGCGCTTAACTGGTGATCGCACTGATTTTTCGATAAAAGACTGCGTAAATGCAAAAGAGCAAACGCTAGACCTGCTTTTTTATAAAGCGTGTCGAAGCTCTGTATCGCAGATATTAACTAATGAAAAGAATGAAAAATTCAATAGTGGAGTTGTTCATTGCAGCTTGAGTGGAGAAGTTTTAACAAAAGAGCAAGCAGTATACAAACATACAAACCCAAGGTTCAGAGATATAGTTGAACGTTTCAAGGAAAAATATTCTATAACCATCTCAAAGGATATGTTTATAGATGATGAAGATATGCAATATGTCACTGAGTTCAATGATGAGATTTTGAAAAGTCGATTCATTGAAATCTACCAAGAAATTGCAAGTTTAGCAATGTTTAAGAAGTAGTAATGTGCAAACCGCAACATAACAAGTAAATCCAGGTGACGCCTACGGCGCACCTGATTTAGGCGTTATGTTCTAAGGAGACATTTGCGTGTTCATCAAAGAAGTAGATGAAAAAATACGATTATCCCTTCTAACCCCAAATAAGGCCGAAGAGTTATTTTATCTAATTGACAAAAATAGAGAATATTTAAAAAATTGGATGATTTGGCCACCGAAAACAAACTCTCCAAATGACACAAGAAACTTCATAAAAGACACATTAGTTGGACTTTCAGAAATGAAAGAAATGGCTTGTGGCATTGAATATTCGAACAATCTTGTTGGCGTAATTACATTTAACAAAATTGATTTCGACCTGAAGAAAGTAGTTATTGGATACTGGGTTTCAGCAGATCATCAAGGTAAAGGAATTATTACGAAATCTTGCCGGACCTTAATTAATTATGCATTTAATTCTCTTGGAATGAAGAAAGTTGAAATTAGAGTCGCAACAGAGAACATTCCAAGCCAAAAAGTATGTGAGCGTTTAGGTTTTACTCTTGAAGGAGTAATACAAAACTCAGAAAATCTACACGGCAACATCGTCGATCACAATATTTATGGCTTAGTGCAAAACGAA
>NZ_JBYVJU010000073.1:0-1268 GCF_058147085.1 Parendozoicomonas sp. 209JJ7-1
CAGGGAAGTCTCATCTTGAAGGGGGCTTCCCGCTTAGATGCTTTCAGCGGTTATCCCGTCCGAACTTAGCTACCGGGCAATGCGTCTGGCGACACAACCCGAACACCAGTGGTTCGTCCACTCCGGTCCTCTCGTACTAGGAGCAGCTCTTCTCAAACTTCCAACGTCCACGGCAGATAGGGACCGAACTGTCTCACGACGTTCTAAACCCAGCTCGCGTACCACTTTAAATGGCGAACAGCCATACCCTTGGGACCGGCTTCAGCCCCAGGATGTGATGAGCCGACATCGAGGTGCCAAACACCGCCGTCGATGTGAACTCTTGGGCGGTATCAGCCTGTTATCCCCGGAGTACCTTTTATCCGTTGAGCGATGGCCCTTCCATTCAGAACCACCGGATCACTATGACCTACTTTCGTACCTGCTCGAGTTGTAGCTCTCGCAGTCAAGCTGGCTTGTACCATTATACTAACCGCACGATGTCCGACCGTGCTTAGCCAACCTTCGTACTCCTCCGTTACTCTTTGGGAGGAGACCGCCCCAGTCAAACTACCCACCACACACTGTCCTCACGCCAGATCATGGCGCGGAGTTAGAACCCCAAGGTAATCAGGCTGGTATTTCAAGATTGGCTCCACGCACTCTGGCGAGCACGCTTCAAAGCCTCCCAGCTATCCTACACAAATTACATCAAGGTCCAGTGTGAAGCTGTAGTAAAGGTTCACGGGGTCTTTCCGTCTAGCCGCGGATACACAGCATCTTCACTGCGATTTCAATTTCACTGAGTCTCGGGTGGAGACAGCGTGGCCATCGTTACGCCATTCGTGCAGGTCGGAACTTACCCGACAAGGAATTTCGCTACCTTAGGACCGTTATAGTTACGGCCGCCGTTTACCGGGGCTTCGATCAAGAGCTTCTCCGAAGATAACCCCATCAATTAACCTTCCGGCACCGGGCAGGCGTCACACCGTATACGTCCACTTTCGTGTTGGCACAGTGCTATGTTTTTAATAAACAGTCGCAGCCACCTGGTTACTTCGACCAGTCTCAGCTCAGGGAGCAAGTCCCATCACCAAAACCGGCGTACCTTCTCCCGAAGTTACGGTACCATTTTGCCTAGTTCCTTCACCCGAGTTCTCTCAAGCGCCTTGGTATTCTCTACCTGACCACCTGTGTCGGTTTGGGGTACGGTTCGTTATGACCTGACGCTTAGAAGGTTTTCCTGGAAGCATGGCATCAACCACTTCGTCCAAAAGAGGACTCGTCAT
>NZ_JBYVJU010000074.1:0-1222 GCF_058147085.1 Parendozoicomonas sp. 209JJ7-1
AAGGCGTCACCTGGATTTACTTGTTACACGGCGGTTGCACTTTGCCACTGATGTTTTGATAAACGATACAAGCTGTGCTCTCTGAGTTTGTGACCAGCCGGAATTCCTGGATGTTCAAAGTTATTTGAGTCTTTTAGCATGCCAAGTCTTTCCATTACAGCAAGTGATCTATAATTGTTTTTTACAGCAAAAGAAACAATTTGCTCAAGCTTTAATTCTTCAAAACCAAACCGTAAGCACTCTATCGCTGCTTCTGTTACAAAACCTTTTCCCCAATATTTTGGGGATAATCTCCATCCGATTTCAACACATGGAGAAAATGGAAGATCTTTGCTTGATATGTGGAGGCCGGTAAATCCAAGGAAGTTTTTGGATGATTTCTCCTCTAGAGCCCAAAACCCCCATCCGTGTTTTTGGATAAGTGATCTTTTTAAATCAACCTTGTTGTCACTTTCTTCTCTTGTGAAAAGGCTAGGAAAAAACTCCATTACTTTTTCATCGGAGCTCATTGCAGCAAAAGGTGCGTAATCGGTTTCTTTCCATTGCCTTATCAATAAACGTTCTGTCTGTAACTCTACTAATTCATTCATTAGGATAATGATGTTTTCTTAAATGATTGTTTAGCCGTGTAACGCCCGCATCAGGTGCGCCGAAGGCGTCACCTGGATGCGCTTGTTAGCTGCCACTCGCTCCGTAAAATTGCGTATATGTGCATATCAAGAAGCCTTCCTTTTGAAAAAGCAGCCTCTCTGTTAGTTCCTTCATTTACGAAACCAACTTTTTTAGCGACCTTCTCAGAAGCTGAGTTTTCTGTTGAGATTCGTAACTCTATACGATTGATTTGTCTTGACTCAAATAGATAGTTGGTGAGCAAAGTCAATGCCTGTGTTGCAATTCCTTTACCACGATTATTTTTGTCGAATATATGATATCCAACTTCTATAGCATCAAAATACGGAACAGATTTGAAAGCCCAGATTGAACCAATAATTTTATCGGAGTGATCTGTGATTAGAAATTTCGATGATTCATCTGAAATAAATCCGTTTTCATGGTATCTGTTTCGCAGGCTAGCTACAGAAACCATTGATGTGGGTAAATATTCACCCAGGCTATCTATATCACCAGATAATGAAGCCAGACTATCAATATCTCGCTCAATTATCGTTCGTATTTTTATATTTTTTCCTTTAAGCATGTGGTCTCGATTTGATTGTGGCAG
>NZ_JBYVJU010000075.1:0-1213 GCF_058147085.1 Parendozoicomonas sp. 209JJ7-1
ACACAAAAATAACAACGGAGTCAATATGAGAGCTACACACAAGGATGCTGAAACACGATATGAAGAATATCGAGCATTAGCGCATGATGCTACAAAGGAAGCTCTTCCATATACAGACAAGAATTTAATTGATCTAAAACCCATCAATTCCAAAGCATTGCTACAAGCAAAATCCTGGAGTCTATTACCATCGAGACAAGTAGAATGGGAGTGGTATGAAGGCTACAAAGATTATGCATTCCGAAACCCGAAACGTTTTGAATTAGCTTTGTGGTATGGAGATACTTTGAGTAGCCTAAGCTTAGGAAGACCTTCTTATCACGGTTCAAGATTAAGAATTGATTTTGTTGAAGCACGACCAGAAGACAATAAATTAAAAGGGAGAGTTGTTCCTATTGTTTTATCGGCTGCCGAACTATATGCAGATATTATCGGAGCAGATGAACTCAGGATAATAGACCCCATTGATAGTAAATTAATCGACTATTATTCATCATTCGGCTATAAATATCACTCAGGGCAAACTCGTAAAGAGAAGCATTATCTCTCTAAAAGGATTATTCACTCATGAGCAGACAAAATAGAAGGCCGCTAACCAAGAGTGAAGCTGTAAAAAAAGCAAGAAAAATTGCTAGTAGCAATCCAACATATTTACCAGATGAACCTACAACCATCGGCTCACCTGAAAACTTAACCGATGAGGAACATGAAAATGGATCAGAAAGAGAAGAAAAGCGAAACCGAAGCCAAAGACCTCAAGGAAGCAAAAGAAAGAGTTAAAAAGAAAATTCCTCAATTACCAATTAAAACAAAGCCCTTCACAGGGTAAGTGCAATTTGTATGCTAACAAGTAAATCCAGGTGACGCCTACGGCGCACCTGATTTAAGCGTTAGGCGAAGCTGAGTCAACTTCAATTTTGAAAAGTAACATCCTTTATTGTGTTGGCTGGCGTTGGGAGAGATTGGAGTTTTTTCCCTGAGTTGCGCCGCAATTTAAATTTGTGTCGGCGTCGAGTAAAGCGTTTGCGGCGTTTTAGCTCTGTATTCTGGCCTTCGAGTCGCCAACGCCAGCATAGCGATTGTGCAAAAATCACCAAGCAAACAACTGTGTCCAACCTTGAAAAAGCATCGGCTTTATTGTGTAATGCTGGCAGCAAACATCTGAGCTCATTCCTTTTTAGGTAGCGCCGTCTATGTTTCGTAAAAGTTTACA
>NZ_JBYVJU010000076.1:0-1187 GCF_058147085.1 Parendozoicomonas sp. 209JJ7-1
GACTATGGTGTCAAACGCTAATTATCCAGTTATTTCCGGACTCCAGTGGGTTCCATCCCTAACCATGGAATTCACTATGACAATCATCTTTCGGATGCAGGCAATGATCGCTGTTTTCTTTGCTTTCCCAGCTTCCAATAATCGCTCATAGGTTGCTTTAAACACAGGATTACACTGAATTGCTGACATCATAGCCATAAACATAACGGTACGTATTTGTGATCGGCCACCTTTGATTTTTCGCTGCCCTTGATAGGATCCACTTTCACGGTTTACAGGGGCAACTCCGATTAAGGCAGCAGCTTCCTTGTTGGTGAGATAACCTAACTCTGGCATGTCACTGAGCAGACTGAACGTCACTATGTTTCCGATGCCAGGAACACTTTGGATAATGTCGAATTTCTGCTTGTATTCAGGGCTGGATACGATCAGTTTCATGAGTTTTTGATCAATAGTGTCTAGCTGTTTTTTGAGTATGTTGAGTATAGGAGTGATCGATCCAGTGATCTTTTTAGGCATGATCTGCCGACGATTTTTTTCCATGGTCTGCATCTCTACCAACTGTCGTCTGCGAGAGAGTAGATCGCTCATATCCCTTAGTACATCAGGCTTTAGCTCTGATAAAGCAGGCTTAATGGCTTCACCGTAGTGGGCAATAAGCTGAGCATCCAGCTTGTCAGTTTTAGCGAGTCTGCCAATAGCGCCTGCAAATTTTTTGATATGTGCAGGATTGGCGACTACGAAGGGAAGTTTTGCTTTTGAACAGGCGATGATGAACAAGTGCTCCAGTCTGCCAGTGGCTTCAATAACGACTCGTTCGGGTCTGTGCGGTTTGATCTTTTTGATGGCTTCCTGAACACCTTTTTCGGTGTTGGATACTGTGAAATAGAGACCCAGAGGGCGTATATAAATATCGAGTTGTGACTTACCAGTATCGACTCCTACAGTGATGGTTCTTTGATTATTGTTGTTGTCCATAATAAGCTAGCTCTGCCTTGCAAATTCGGGCTCGAGGCCCCTCTGACTATCCGAACTTGGTGCTTGGAGTCTTATGCAGCGTTCTCACTTGTTAACGGTCTCTCAACAGAGGAGCCAAAAATCAATCGAACTGCTGTATAAGAAGGCTTTAGTTGCCGCTAAAGCTTGGGTCTCACATTACCCTGTTTCGTTAATCATTATCCATACAA
>NZ_JBYVJU010000077.1:0-1186 GCF_058147085.1 Parendozoicomonas sp. 209JJ7-1
TAACGCCTAAATCAGGTGCGCCGTAGGCGTCACCTGGATTTACTTGTTAAGTGCGTTTTATATTGAGGATTTTAAGTAATTTTTCTTGAGTCTCTTCCGTGCTATCTAAAAGCCCAAATAAAAAGAAATTTTCACATTGTTTATTTACACGATTAAATAAGTCTTCAAATAACCTACGACTTGGCAATACGGTTTTGTTTGTCTGTGAGTCCATGTGGCTAATATAGCGAATTGGATCATAGGCTTTTTCACCAGACTCATTAACAGCCATGGTTAGAGTTGAATAGAGCATATCTGATAAAAATACAGGCTTACCAACATCAAACCTAGAAAATATCTGAGTGCGAATGTCATTGGATTCAATGAATGAATCTTCAGCTCGATAAATGCCTAGTAGTAAATAAAAAAGAAAACTATCAGTTCCTTCAGCGACATACTTGACCCCTGTCTCATCTGCAATAATTACCTTTTCTAGGTTACCGTATTTGTTTTTTACAATGCTTCCCTTAACTTCTTCCTTGGTGTAACACTGTATAACTGCGTAGCTGGTATTAATTATTACTGAATAGTTGTCAAATAGGACTGGACCTAGACCTTTTACGTAGTGATTTACCTCAATTCTATATTTCTTTTTCACTTCTTCACTATCAACGAGAACCCAAATTGCGTGATCCTCGAATATTGAAAATCTTACGGCATATAAAAGTGGAAGATTGAAGTTTCCTGCAAATTCAGCTCGTTTCTCTAAATCTTTTCTCGTAACCTTAAGTTTGTCCTTTTTAGTAGACTTTACTTCAATCATGCAGTTATACCTTGCTTCTTCGCAAGGTGGAATATTTAGAATGCTTGCACTTGGGTTAAATGTTGCTAGAAAGTCTGCAGTTTTAGCATGGCTCTCAATGATTGGAGTTTGATCAAGTGCTGTCAGAGAAGAACATCGCTCCATCATTTTGCAAAGTATGGCAAACTCATCCTCTTGAGTAAGTCCATGAATAATATTGTCAATCCGATCTATTTCGTCACGTTTAATGAATTTGCCTTTCAATTCTTGGAAATCGCTATCGTTAGTAGTGATTCCTTTCATTACTTTTAATCGTTTAGCAAGCTCAACTTGTGAAAGCTCACTTTCATATACTTCATTCATAATGTTTACTGCGATAGTCGATGTTGGTTTAGCACTTAACGC
>NZ_JBYVJU010000078.1:0-1118 GCF_058147085.1 Parendozoicomonas sp. 209JJ7-1
TGAATATCAGAAAATACTGCAAATTTATTCATATTCTTGATCTGGAAATTTACTCATATGTTTGATTTAGCCATGTAACGCCTAAATCAGGTGCGCCGTAGGCGTCACCTGGATTTACTTGTTAGCTACTTTTTATGTCTTATATTCTGTGGGGACTATTGATTTTTTGAAGCTATTTAATTTGTATTTTTACATTAAATTACATTGTATTTTTCAAAATGATTTTTTTTCGACTATAAATGCTCTTCTTATTTTAAAGGAGGCATGATAGGAAATGAAAAAAATTATAGCAATTGCCTTGTTACTTGCCTCATTTGATGTGTCTGCTGATTTTTTAGAAATTGAAAATTTTATTAATCAAGCAGAGCTATATAGAGGGGGAAGGCATGGTACAAGAGATGTGACCCTTTTAGACTCAATGGCTGTAGGTGAATTCATTGGTACTGTATGGAGTATCATGGATATGGGGATTATGGCCGGGATATTATGTCCTAGCCCAGGAATGAAGGGGTTTGATCCTTTGTTTGCCGTTGAAGCAAAAGTCTTAGATTACCCTATTAGAAGTGACCAAGGTGTTTTGCAGTTAGTTCTGGACATCTTAAAAGAAAAATACAAATGTCAGCAATAAACCTTCATATCCTTTCAGATTTTTCTAGAACAATTTAGAATTTTGGATCATTTATTATTTACTCCGGTGTATAGGTTGAGGAGCTAACGCCTAAATCAGGTGCGCCGTAGGCGTCACCTGGATTTACTTGTTAGGTGCATTTAGCCTTTTGGCGGGTATGGATCATTTCCATGGCTATCTTTACCGCTGATTTTGCCATCCTTGTTATGAACCACTAACTCAGTTTTTTGGTTTTGACTTATTTCACGTGCACGGTCTACTGCATCTTGCTTGCGGTCGAAATGACCAGATGAACGCTGACCACCACTCTGCTTAATGTCCCAGCCACCATTAGAGTTGGGCACTACGTGAGTTGATTTATTCGACATTGCCACTACTCCTTATGGTGTATATTCAGTTTCTTCGCAACGAGGACAAGGTGGCAAAGTATCGCTGTCATCGTCTAAGACAACGACTTGACGACAGTTATTGCATGTATAAGCACCAGTTC
>NZ_JBYVJU010000079.1:0-1076 GCF_058147085.1 Parendozoicomonas sp. 209JJ7-1
TAAATCAGGTGCGCCGTAGGCGTCACCTGGATTTACTTGTTATGTGCATTTTTGTATTCACTACATATGATTAAGAGCTTGTGGAAAAATACTCTTCAATAAGTGGATTATGACTGCAAAAGTCACCGACAAATTCAACCCACTCTTCAGTGGTAACGCTATGGTTTATTTTGAAGAGTTTGTGATATTGAGCTTTAACCTGATTTGTAGATTTTCTCGAATTACTGAAAAAACAGTCTCTGACCTGAAAGTATTCATCTTCTTTGAGCAGCTGAATAGCCCCATCGAAATGGGTAAATTCATTCTTCTGTAAATCAAACTCTGCATGCATATACTTTGCTGGATAAAAGGTGCCGTCCTCAGTTTTGATGGTTCTATCTCTTAGCTCAATGAGTTGAAAACTCTTCTTATTGTTTTCAGTAACCCACTTTACTTCGATTGCATAAATATTGTTGTGGTTCAGTGTTTTTGAGTTGTTACCCGTTTCAGAAAAAACATGCCGAGTAATACCGTCTTGAATTTCCTTTATTTCTCCAGTGTACTTTGGACCATACCAGCGATCTTTCTCAAAATATATCGATTCATTTTTGGGTAGTCTTATGCGATCCAAATCTAATGCAATATAGCATTTTGATTCTTCACTCTTGAATCTCCAAAAATTGCTAAGAAATCCAGGAGACCAATTATTTTCAGGAGAAAAGCCTCTACGAAAAAAAGGGGAGGCAAGAAGTGTCGCATTTTCTCCAAAAGCATAACCTACAGATGTAGATTTGTATTCTTCGCTTTCTCTCAGTTCATCAAAATCTACTAGGTTTTCTTTGTCGATATTTAGCTCAGGTAATAATCGTTTTGTGATGTTCTTAGATTTGGCTACCAAACCAACTTTGAAAGAGAACTCAAAGTCATCGAGAGAAAGAGAGATGTTTCGGCTTTTACAAAAAGCGATGAAATCATCGATTTCTTCTTTTCTTGAAATTAAATCGCTATTCAAAGGTATTTATCTCTCTTTCACTAAGATGCTGATGTTTGAATGATGAAGCACATAACGCCCGCATCAGGTGCGCCGAAGGCGTCAC
>NZ_JBYVJU010000080.1:0-1076 GCF_058147085.1 Parendozoicomonas sp. 209JJ7-1
TAACGCTTGGTTCAGGTGCGCCGTAGGCGTCACCTGGAACCACTTGTTATGCGCTGGTTGATTACTCAGCTGTTGCTTTTTCAGATGCTCTTGTAAGGGCTAAAAAGATACCAGCAACTAAGACCGCACCACCTAAAAAGTGAACGAATTTTGGATTCTCCGCTACTACACCGACAAGAACGGCTCCAGTAATAAGCCCAGCTGTGGTATTAACTACTTGAGTAGAAGTTACTTCTAAGCCTGATGCCCACTTTACAAAATGTTCGCAGTTGTTACTTTCAACTGTGTACTTCCACTTTCCGATTTGGTTTCTGGCTGCTTTGAGTATTTCTGTAGCAGGCTTTAATTGCTCAACTTTAGTGATATACGTGTTATTTCCTTGAGTGACAGTATCCCAAGTTTCTTCTTTTACCGTTCCATTTCTCTTTGTAGCAGATATGAGCATAGGCTTACCTCTACTGCAAACTGTATCTGAGACAAACGACCAGTGCTGATAAATGCCAAAATCGGTAACTACAACATCACCGGGATTAACGAGAAGACTATCCATTTATAACTCCATTTACTCTTTATTCTTCTCTAGCAATATGGGGACGATTGCGAAGGTTTCAAGCGCAGACGTGGAAGCGCATAACGCCTAGCTCACCGGAAAAATGCGAGCGGAGCGAGTAGTTTTTCCGGTGCAGCTACTTGTTATGTGTGACTCTAGGCACGCCATTGCAGTACCCCATTATAAAGAGACAGAGAATGGATCTGGTTAATATTTCCATCATTGAAAACTACTGACCATGAACCATCTTTATCCAGTTTTAAATCTGAATGAGTTAGCCCAAGTTCAGATAGTTTATTTTCCCAGAGTGTTTCCTCTTCCTGCTCAGGCAGCTCCATATCTTCTAGATCTCTATCATAAGCGCGAAACTTAGAAAGGCTATCCAGCTTGGTAGGCATTGAATTATCTAGGAATTCGGGTTGAGCAAAAAACCAAGGAGTTTCATAGCTGAATCCTTTAAGTATGGCGACTTCTTTACCTTCAAAAAGGAGCTTCTCTGGTATTCTCATAATTTACACATAACGCC
>NZ_JBYVJU010000081.1:0-1062 GCF_058147085.1 Parendozoicomonas sp. 209JJ7-1
TGCGGGGGCTCAGATTCTCGGTTAGCGTTTTGTTTTTCTTCTTATTATTTTTCTTCTTCTTCTTTCTTATTGTTGTTCTGTTTGTTTTTTTTTATGGCCTTGGATCTTGTTACTCGGGTTCTGCTCTTGGGGAAGCTTTTTTTGTGACCCGTCTGGCAAGATTCTCTTCCGGAATCTTTTTGCCTGCTTGCACTCTGGTTATTGCAGGTGGTGTGCCAAAAAGCTGGTTTTCTTTGATACCAAGGCCTGCCGCCGAATCCAGCATCATTCTGTTATCAGAATAGTGTTACATAGATCACAAAGTGCTACCCCAAGTGTTACTGAAAACGTTACACGGGATCTGTAGCAGGTAACACACGCACGTACCAAGTCTGACAAAAACCTCTATGGACACTTCCCAAAATGAAACATTATGACCATGGCCTGCTGGCTGGGTTACAGACTGATACCCGCCTGACAGTGTCTGAGTGGGCGGATGAGCACCGTATCCTGCCAATGAAAGCGGCAAAGGAAGCTGGACGCTGGCGAACGGCCAGAACACCGTATTTAAAAGCCATTATGGATTGTCTGTCGTCCAGTTCACCGGTGGAACGTGTCGTCTTTATGAAAGGTGCCCAGGTCGGTGGCACCGAGTGTGGCAATAACTGGTTGGGCTACCTGATTCACCATACGCCGGGGCCGATGATGTATGTGCTGCCCACCCTGGATATGGGCAAGCGAACGTCCAAGCAGCGTATTGCTCCGATGATTGAGGAGATGCCCATCCTTAAAGAGCGGGTGAAAAATGCCCGTTCCCGGGATTCCGGCAATACGCAACTGGTGAAAGAGTTTCCCAACGGTGTGCTGATCATTGCCGGAGCCAACTCGGCCACTGGCTTGCGCTCCATGCCCGCCCGGTTTCTATTTCTGGATGAAGTGGATGCCTACGATGATGATTTGGATGGTGAAGGCAGCCCTATCAATCTGGCGATTAAAAGAACGGCGACATTACAACACCGAACTTGAAAGCTTCAAAACCTTCATCAAAACCTTCAGCAAATTCGGTGTCAGATGCTTTTCTTC
>NZ_JBYVJU010000082.1:0-1039 GCF_058147085.1 Parendozoicomonas sp. 209JJ7-1
GTGCGATTACTCATTGGTTAGAATCTCATTTGAATATATATGTTAAAAACAATGAAATATTTTATTGTCATTTCATATCCTTAATAAGGGTATGGTTGGGCCTACCTGAATGGTTATGCTTATGTTGCCACCAGTAAAAACAACAACAGTTTATAATAGACAGTTATGCTTATCAGAAGGAAATAAGGGGGAAGTAGATCAGCCAAAAAAAGCATTTGGGCTAGAGCCTCAAATGTCTTTAATAGAGCCGGATTTAACCTTGGGAAAGGCTTGTTTAGATCAGTGTACTAAAAAATTTTTCTTTGGAAATATTAGTTCTATATTTTGTCCAGAATTTATATTGTCTGGTTTGCAAAAAGGTACTCTTTCTGAAATCATTGGCTCCGATGAATGGTTAGATACAGTTAAATTTGAAGTTTTCTTTGATAAAGTGAGTTTTAAAAAAGCAAAAATAAATTTATCTAATGCATTACTGTTAATTGTTTTGAGTGATTCATGTAGTCTATATTTTGAGTTTTATTGTAATACGCAGTGTGTATTTGATTTTAAATTTGATCTTATCTTTGAGCAAAATAGTGACATTTTAGAAAGTATAAGTTTTCTTAGGGCTGTGGGTTCTAAATTTCGAAGAAAAGGAATATGTAAAACGGTTTCACTACGCATTCTTGAAAGAATTCATCAATTCCTCGGTAATGAAAAAACTGATATATTTATTTCAGCTGGTCATATAGCGACAGTAAAATTTTTTTACCCACTCAATAAGTATTGTCTTAAAAAAACAGGTGAACACATAAGAGATCTTGAGCCCACTGAAGCAGTAATAGATTTTGCTGATATAATTGATTTTCCTGAACCTCTAGCGGATTTTCAATTTCAACCTGATGTCCACCCAACTAGGGCTGAGTGTTGTCACAAAAGTATTAGATTAAATAAGTTACTTTTGCAGTATAGGGTTCGTGACTGGCTTGAACGTAGACTCCTAAGCACATAACGCCTAAATCAGGTGCGCCGAAGGCGTCACTTGGATGCGCTTGTTAGG
>NZ_JBYVJU010000083.1:0-950 GCF_058147085.1 Parendozoicomonas sp. 209JJ7-1
TCATCCAGTCATCCAGCTTTTCTCTGAACTTTTTGCAAGTGTGAATGCTGGCGTTATCGACTACGACTAGAGTGTAACGGTCACCTGTGTTGTATTTCGGGTCTTGCATCTGTTCAGCAAAATCCTCAAACACACGGATGACGTCATCACCAGTGACCGGCCCGAAAACAGAGGAGTAAAACAGATCATTATCACGATTCATGAACCCCAGAACATTTATGCGCTGGCCGTTGACTGAGGGAATTCTCAACTGTTCTCCTTTTGGCTGCCAGGCATAAGGAACGCAGGGCTGCTGGGAGAAGCCTGATTCATCAAAATAAAACAGATTTATCAGTCCTTTCCGCTCAGCGTCATGAGCATTCTTCAGGGATTGATGGCAGCGCTCGAAAGTGGCCTGATCGCGCTTATGCTGACAGGATTTTCGTACGCGCTTGTAGACCAAGCCGATTTTTTTTTGCCATCCGCTTCAGGGTTTTTAAAGAGGCCGATTTACCCGTTTCTTCTTCGATTTTTGCCTGTGCATAAGATATGCGACGTGGCTCTTCTGCAATGAGCTCTGCAAGGCGTTGTGTTTCTTGATCATTATAGATCGCCGGCTTGCCGCCTCCATGATCTTTATACAGGCCTTGTATACCTGATAACTCCCAGTCATCAATCCACCGGGATATCGTCTGATACTGAACATCAAAAACATCAGCTATCTGAGCCAGAGAATATCCTTTTGAACTGAGAAATACCGCATGGGCACGTTCTCTTACACAAGGTAGAGGGCCGTTACGCATGGCACACTTTAAGGTATCGATAATGGCACTATCAGTGATGGGGTGGGCAATTTTCTTCATGATGACAGGCTCGGCACAGCAGCACTGAAAAGTATAGCACCATGTGAAACCGAACTATCGTACACTGTAGAAGTGATTAATATATGAAAGCTATTGTCCGGCTACTTA
>NZ_JBYVJU010000084.1:0-923 GCF_058147085.1 Parendozoicomonas sp. 209JJ7-1
GCTGCAATACATATTTCTAATCCTATACTTCAGGGTAAATAGCGAGGGGTTATTAATTATGAACTGTGTAACGTTATTTTCTGCTTTTGTTTTACTGGCTTTTTCAACACAATCCTATTCAGGCTGGGAAGAAGCTAAAATTCTAGTTGAAAGCTTATTAGGAAAGGGTAAGAAAGTTGCTATTCTGATTATAGATATGCAAAACGCCTACTATGATACTTTTCAGTTATCTGCATCCAAGCTTGCAATAACAGAGCAAAATAAATTCTTGTCATCTGTCGTAAGAAAAGATGGTGTAGAGGTTGTGGATGTCCGCTTTTTCTGGGGGCAAAGACGAACAAGAGAGGAGCATGAAACAATTAGGAATTTGTTACGAATAATGAAAAGGAACCAAGAATATAGGCAGTTCTATAAAGGTAGCGAAGATGCTTTCTTGGAGGAATCTTTATCTGGAAACTATGGTGATCTATCGAAAAAGATAAGCGGTACACTTGCAGAACACCTCAAAAGTCGAGGAATTGAAGATATAATTCCAATGGGGTGTATTGATACGTCATGTGTGCTTGCAACAGCTAGAGGCGGAGCAGTATCAGATTTAAATGTCCATGTTGACAGATATTTAAACATTCCTTCTGTTAGGAACTTAATTGATCCTTCTATATCTAAAGATGAAGCAATGAAAATAAGCCATCAAAAATGGAAAGAGCTTCATGAAAAACATCCAGAGATAAATTTTATTTCGTCTGAATCAGGAAGTGCATCCTCAACAAGGTGTTCCATCCTATAAAACATGAATATTTAAGTATGAAATAGACATTAATTTCATAAAATAAAATCTCTCTTGGTAAATCTAAATCTTTCATATTATCAAAAAAAGCAGCTAACAATTGCATCCAGATGACGCCTTCGGCGCACCTGATGCA
>NZ_JBYVJU010000085.1:0-909 GCF_058147085.1 Parendozoicomonas sp. 209JJ7-1
TAACGCCCGCATCAGGTGCGCCGAAGGCGTCACCTGGATGCGCTTGTTAGGTGTTTTTTGCACTTTTTTCATGTTCTATTTTACGCAGTACTACATGAATTGTTGATAGATAAAAATAAAACATCCAGCTCAGCCAAATTGCAGCATCATATGATGTTTTTTGCTTATCATTGTGGTGGCGAATACCAAAGTTATTAGCAATATTGAAAAGATCATTTTCGTCTTTCTTTGTTAAGAGAAAGTGAACATCAGATTTCAAATATTCCAAGACGTCTGCTAAATCACGTACTGCCTGACGTCGATCATCAATAGATGAACCATGCCTTCTAAATTTTAGAACAGCTGCGTCAATTCGATCTGTGATATTGTCATCACTGGAAGGCACATCAGCTTGAAATATTCTTTCAAATCCTACTTCTGGTTTTTCAAGAACTTGCCCATTTGCTGATAACTCAAACCGTCTTTCATAATGAGAAAGTAATGAATTTATCTTTTCTCTAAACTCTACTTGGCCTTCATATTTATTGAAGGTTTCCCAGTGCATTCCACATTCACCCCAAGAATGCATTGTTCCCTCAATCGGCTTTGAGACATATTGAAATAGAAACTCAATAACGTCAAAGAGATCATCTTCTGAATAATGATAGGCTCTAGGTTTTATGGGCCATAAATCTTTCTTTCTCAGGTTAAGTAAGATTTCAAGCTCTATATCTTTAACTTTCCCCGGAATAAATCCTGCATCTACACAGTGAGAGCCAAATGATTCATCAAAGTAGCCATCATCTTCAAGAACACCAAAAGTTCTTATAAATAGTTCAATAACATCATCAAGTGGTAGTCCATCCATATTTGGATTTACTCCCACTCGCTGTGAAAAATATTGATGTTGCACGATTTCTCCTAAAACAC
>NZ_JBYVJU010000086.1:0-877 GCF_058147085.1 Parendozoicomonas sp. 209JJ7-1
TTCTGCCGGATGGTCCTGTAATCCATACACTCAGCTCCTTATAGAAAATGACAAAATTGCCAACATAGGCGTCTGGACTGCGGTTCCAAAGAAAGACAAGACCGGGAAAATCGTAGACTACGGCAGGGGTAAAGTCCTGTGCCCCTATTTTTCTAGCTTTTCAAATTGCTGTGCAGATTTGAACAAAGGCCCGTTTTTGGTCGGGGTCGATTTTGCACCCTTTAACTATACCATTATTGACGAGGCACACGTCCTGAGGACGGGGCATGCGATGATGGGGATACATTTATTATCTCCAATCCTAAACGAATATGCCTCAGCATGGGATTCCCATTGCCAGTGGGGGCATGAGGCGGTGCTTATTAATGCGCTGGATATAGCCGTTGACGTGAGTCTGTCATCCCTGGGTTATCACTCTTCACATATTACTCCAATGGGCGGGACAACCTGCATAACAAAAGAGGAAGCGAACCCGAATCTTACAGTTTTCTACAGGGACTCATATGATTCCGACCAGAAAATAACCGGAAAAATTGCTGGCAAATATTGCTTCCTCCACAGAGGCAAACCCCAGGACGTGCCGTTAATGACCTGTTACGATTCCCTTTCAGTGGATGCGCCTCCGGTGAATAAGTCGTAAAGTCTTTCCGGGGGAAGAGGCCTCTGCCTGGAACCAGGAACGTTAAAGTCTATGGATGCGCTTAATTTTTCAGGGCTCTGAAAGTTTTTAACAAAAAGTGCACATACGGAAAATGCGCATAGAGCTGAATGCTTTCAGTATAAGGTGGCTTTCACGCTGTCTGGAGAATTTCCACACCTGTCGACATCACCTGCTAACCTGTCCGATGTGGCTGGCAGGTCAAGACAAAACCTGCCG
>NZ_JBYVJU010000087.1:0-877 GCF_058147085.1 Parendozoicomonas sp. 209JJ7-1
GTGACGCCTTCGGCGCACCTGATGCGGGCGTTAGCCGCTACCCAGACATCCAGCACAGCATGACGTGAAATGCTCGTACGGATATAATGGTAAGAATTTCCATAGAATTCTTGAGATACGCAAATGACAACGGCAAAAGATACAGTTTGGGGAATGAGCCCTAATCCTGCGATGGCCAAGCAGCTTGCCGTTCGTGATGTTCCGTCCCTCGTTTATGATGCTGTAAACCTTGAAGGTGTGGCGATGACCCTGCCAGAAGTACAAACACTTCTGGATGGAATAACTGTTGGTGGTCACAAAATCAGCGATCAGAACATGGCTTTGAATCAGGCTGATGCATGGAAACACCTTTTTGAAATGGTTTCAGAAAAAAGCTTTTCTTTTTCAAAACCAACAGCTTTAGAAATTCATAAAATTGCTGGTAAGGAAGAGGCTTTAGAATGGGGAGCTTTCCGCACTGGTAACGTTACTATCAGTGGCTCAGACTACGAGCCACCTTCCCCTAAAGAACTGGAGAAAGTATGGGGTGATATTGAAAAAGAAGTTAGTTCATGTAGTGACATCTATGATCGGGCAATTACTGCATTTCTGAGAATGGCACGAGCTCAACTCTTCTGGGATGTGAACAAACGCATGGGCAGGTTCATGATGAATGGCATTCTTCTTGAAGCTGGTTACCCAATTATTAATGTTCCAGCCAAAAGACAGAAAGAATTCAACCAGCTAATGCTCGAGTTCTACAGCTCTGGTGACATGGCTCCAATGAATAAGTTCCTTCGTGAATGTGTTAACCCAAAAATCATAGAAAACTTCCAGTAATACGCGGCTAACAAGAAAATCCAGGTGACGCCTACGGCGCACCTGATTTAGGCGTTAG
>NZ_JBYVJU010000088.1:0-876 GCF_058147085.1 Parendozoicomonas sp. 209JJ7-1
CTGCTCAAGAGAGATCGAGTGAACTTCAACAATCTCAATATTAAAGAGCTTTTAAAACTTCAAGATTCCGTGATTAATAAACTCAGGAAGCGAGAGGTTGTTAGAACTCAAAACAATCCCCTTGGTGATTATACAGAATGGCTTGTTTCAAGCTCTTTAAACCTATCTTTAGAGAAGAACTCAAAATCAGGATACGATGCGACTTCAGAAGATGGTGTTAGATTCCAGATCAAAGGGCGAAGAGTTACTTCAAGAAATAAATCGAGACAGTTAAGTCCAATTAGAAACCTAATAAAAAATGATTTCGATATTCTAGCAGCAGTTGTATTCGATGAAAATTTCGAGGTTATTGATGCAATCTTAATCCCACACGTTGTCGTGGCTGAATATGCCAACTTTAGAGAGTATATAAACGGACACCTGTTGCATGCTAAAGGTGCAATATTGCAAGACTCAAGAGTTACTTCTTTCAAAGAAAAAATAATGGACGCTAGTAAAACATGAAAAGAATATTATTAGCCTTATCGATTTTTATTTTGAGTGCGTGTGCAGCAAAGCAGCCGACAAATTTAGTAGGGATTTGGTACGATGACATTGGTTCGACGGACTACCTCAATTCAACATTGACAATTTTCGAGTATAACGGAAACTATTACCTAAACAGAGTTAATGGCGATGGAAGTAATGCCAAGTATCCTCTCAAGAAATCTGGCAACATTTATATAAAGCGTGGAGATAAGTTTGGTGCTTACTATAAAATAACAAGAAATGGTCTCACTATTAATGACTCAGCCGGTTATATTCGCACAGCTAAATCCAAGTAAACGCAGCTAACAAGTAAATCCAGGTGACGCCTACGGCGCACCTGATTTAGGC
>NZ_JBYVJU010000089.1:0-853 GCF_058147085.1 Parendozoicomonas sp. 209JJ7-1
TAACGCTTGCATCAGGTGCGCCTCCGGCGTCACCTGGATGCACTTGTTACATGCGAAACGTTATTGTTTGGATGATTAAAGCTACTGTATTAGGCATCAAAAATCACTTCCAAAAGTGCCACCATTTTTTGCTATTTTGAGCCAGCTCTCTCTGCTTTCTTGCATGTGCAACCCAGCCGCCTCTTGGTGGGCGCGGCTTAGACGGTGGTAATGGAGAGGAACGATCTAAGGTTTTAAGTTTTAAAGCGCTTGAGTCTCCATTGAACCCGAAAATAGGAAGTTCGGTATTTGAAAATGCTCGACATTCATCTTCAGCTATACGGTGGAGGCAGGATGATGAATTATCACAGATGCTCAGCCCATCTTTATGGGACCAGTTAATCTCAACCCCTTCAGCTTGAAACCTTAGTTTCTTTAAAAGACCGTTTTCAGATATGCAAGATAAATCAATGCCTTCATCATCTGAAATTATGCTTAGTACTTCAGATGATAGGAGTCGGCTGACATAAATATTAAGGTTTACGAATCCTCTCTTGAAATAGTCAGCTTTATTTTTTTTCATTAGATCACGGTATAGCTGATTCAGCTCACCTAATGATTCTTCGAAGTCAAGTGGCAAATCCTTTACTGAAGGAACAGATATGAATGGGTAATCAGATTCGCCTTTGTAATTAAAAACATCTAACAGCATCTTGTCACATAAATCACTCTCAAACATTTTCCATGGAAGTGATTTTGGTAGATCGTGTAATTTAGAATGATTTGTATAGTCCCTCGTTAATGAGAAAGCTAAAAGATATGCCATTTATTATTCTCTAATTGATACTCATTTAGTGAAGTAGCATGTAACGCC
>NZ_JBYVJU010000090.1:0-853 GCF_058147085.1 Parendozoicomonas sp. 209JJ7-1
TGAATATCAGAAAATACTGCAAATTTATTCATATTCTTGATCTGGAAATTTACTCATATGTTTGATTTAGCCATGTAACGCCCGCATCAGGTGCGCCGAAGGCGTCACTTGGATGCGCTTGTTAGGCTTATACCCGAAAGCCTATTACTTAATTTATTATTGAATCTTTTGCATCATCGAGAAGATCTAAAGGAGCCGTTAGTACCCCTTTAACTGTACCACTCACAGCCCCTTCTGCTGCATGCTTTCCAACCTTGCTTGCCTCTTTTACGAGATAGTCAGCTTTTTCTAAGGTTGGTGGGATCATTTTTCTAATTTTCTTCGTCTCACTCAAAATATTAGGTATTGTTTTCATCTGTGAAATCTCTATTTGCCCTATTATTTCGGGAACAGTTTTCTCCTGAGCATATTTTATTTCTTTTAATAGTGGAGGAAGGGCTACAGTTCTTATCTTTTGACTCTCGGCGACAACAGACGGAATAGATGAATTGATATTTTCAGATGTAACTCTAACTTTTTCGATTTGCGTTAGAATTTTTGGGATTTTATCATCAAAACTTTTCAATAATTTATACCAATGACTTATAGAAAGATTATTCTCTAGCTCGGCTATTTTTTCCAAATTACTTGGCAACTCTTCTCTTACAGCATTAATCTCCTTTGTAAGAGAAAGAACTGAATAGCCGAAGAAAAAAATTGACATAGATAGCACTAATATTGCGATATTATTAAGGAACTTCATACTATGATCGTTAGCTGATGAATAGATTAGAGCCTAACGCCCGCATCAGGTGCGCCGAAGGCGTCACCTGGATGCGCTTGTTATGCGTCTAGGTGAACGGCAATGTTGAGA
>NZ_JBYVJU010000091.1:0-835 GCF_058147085.1 Parendozoicomonas sp. 209JJ7-1
TAACGCTTAGCTCAGCGGCCGAGGTACGAGGTCCGCTGCAGCGCCTTGTTGTACGACCCTAACTCCGATCTCTATGGAGTTAAAGCCGTAATCGTTGGGGTGTTTATGGTGTTTCGGTTCTGATGCTTTGTCTTTGGTAAGGATTGCGTATTTTTATCATGGATATTGGTGCTCTTGATTTACACTTTTGGGTCGCTTTTCCCGTGTTTGCACATAAGGGCCTCCTGCCAGAGGCAGTTACCTTAACTGAGTAATGGCAAGGTGTAGAGCGCATGGCAGGGATCACGTGTTCTGGGTATTGTGTCGATAATAACCAGCCGTTTTTTGCACTTGGGGCATAGCCCGGCCTCGTTCTTGCCTGTGCTTTCCAGGTACTCTTGCCATGTTAGTTTGACCGGGGCTTTTGTGGGTTTCTGCTTATGTATGCCCCTGGCTTGATTGAGCTTCTTTACACAGCTGGGGGCGTACAGGCCGTAGCTTCGGATGACGCGTTTGCCATGACTGGGTACATGCCAGAGCAGTTGTTTCACGAACTGCTCACAGGTGAAGGTTCTGGTCTCTGTTGTCTTTGTTCTGTGGCTGGTGTAGCTGAGGAGGACATTGTCACCCACCCGATCGAGTTGCTGATTCTTGACCGGGCCGCCTTTCATGTATTTTGAGAGGTAGATGGCGACCCCCGTTCCGTAATCGTACTTCTTGGGGATATAGACCTTCCATTCCACACGACCCAGCTTGTTCAGTAGGTTATGGACGTGCTGTGGAATCATATCCGGGGGCAGCCTGAGTTGATTAATAGCCTCCCTGATAAAGGCACAGAACTTTCCCCGGAACATCT
>NZ_JBYVJU010000092.1:0-820 GCF_058147085.1 Parendozoicomonas sp. 209JJ7-1
GTTAAGTCTTGTGTCCATACATTCGTGCAGCCAGCCACAACCAAAGTGCACACTTCGTATTGTAGTGCGGCACATTCAATGCAAACCGGGTAAGCACCTAACAAGCGCATCCAAGTGACGCCTTCGGCGCACCTGATGCGGTCGTTAGGGCCAATCAGAGTAAACATCAAGAATGAGCCATCAAGAAACAAATTTTGAAATTCCAGAAGAAGAGCTGGAAAATGTAAGTGAACCCTTCAGCATTCCTCAAGGAATAATTTGGACTGTCACTGCCGTTGGATTGATCTTATCCATTATCTGCATATGTCTCACCATTAAGTATGTTCAAGCTCCAGATAAATTTGCTTCACCAAAAGATCTTGGACTATCTGGTATTTTTCTCTTCTCTATTTCTGCAATTTTGTTAGTCTGGATTCCTTGGAATAAGCTGGGGCTTAGAATCACAAAAATCGGTGGTGTTGAGTTTACCGAAGTTGTAAAGGAGCAAGCTTCAGAGCACGTTGAAGAAATAAGTTACCTTCAAGATAGGATAGAAACGCTTGAGGGAAAGCTTAGACGTTTGGATGAAATGGCTGAGATCACAGAATCATTCTCTGAACCGAAGCTTAAAGAACTTTTAATAGAGTTTCTTACAAAATACAAGAAATGGGCTTTTTCCCCTTCTCGCATAAAGGTTTGGGGGGCACAACAGCAAGGCTTTTCTTCTCTATCTAGTTATGAACATCCATTTATAAGATCAACTCTTCAGAAAATGGTAGCTGAAAACTTGCTAGAGACGAGAATAAGTAAAAAAGGCAATACACTTTACCGCATACCAAAG
>NZ_JBYVJU010000093.1:0-820 GCF_058147085.1 Parendozoicomonas sp. 209JJ7-1
ACTCAGCTTCACCTAACGCTTGCATCAGGTGCGCCTCCGGCGTCACCTGGATGCACTTGTTACACGTATTTTACTCATCACTTTGATATTAAAGAAAAGATAAATGAGCCAGTAATGCCAAGGATTACTGCCCAAACTGAAGATATTAATATAGAAAATATTGGATAAGTTTTAATCCAATCTAACATGATGAAATATCGGTGCTTCCTGATGTTTTTAATTTCATCTTTTGCATGAATGATTATTTCTGATGCTACCCTCTCATTTTGCATTCTTCTAGTGCAATCATCACAAATTTGAGGTTCATGGCATGAATGAACAATATCTTCCTTCAAACCATTCATGTCATAGAGACAACCACGAGTTTCATCATGTGTGAAGTTAGTGATTTCATCACTCAATGGAATACGACCGCCATTTCTCAAATAGACAAGGCTATAGGCATAAATTAGGCGTTTAACTACATTTTCTAATGGTATGTTTTGAAATAGCAGGTAATCTGATATTTCATGGAAGGTAAAGATAACAGTGTTATTTGATACTCTTCTCGTATAATAGTTTTCTTCCAAAGGAACTGACGTAAGAAGAATTAGAATATCCTCGTTTCCTTTGTTTGGCGCTTGGGTAGATAACAGCTCATCGCTAAAAGCCCAATCTGGAAGATCCGAATCTGCATTTAAAGTATAGGTTTGTACCGCTCCTTCTATTTCGAAAATATTTGAAGAAAGATTCTTGATAGAGTTCTTGTCAAAATTTGCAGGTAAGTGACCTAACACAGATACTTTTATCGAGATTTTACTCATATGTTCCTTAATACGTG
>NZ_JBYVJU010000094.1:0-818 GCF_058147085.1 Parendozoicomonas sp. 209JJ7-1
CCGAAGGCGTCACTTGGATGCACTTGTTACATTTCGATTACTCGGGATTCCCAAGCTTCATTTGTTTGATGGGAAATGATTATCGTGTCTCTTTCTTCTCCGGCAACTGATAAACGGCCATCTTTACTCCATGTTGCACTTTTTCCTATTGGTTGCCAGCCACCTGTAGCCTTATTGTGGTTTGCCATTACAACTAGTATCTCGTGTTCAGTGGCATATGATTGAAGCTTTTGCGTATCAGAAGCATAACCACCTTCAGTAATGAGGACACCAGCAGCGTAAACAGTTGCACGATCTTTAGCATAGCTTTGAGCATGCAAAGGATTACTTGTATCAGCACAGATAGCAATTGCAACTTTATGATCATGTACCTCAACTATTTTAGGCTCTTTACCTGGAGTGAAGAACTGTTCTTCGCCGGGATGAAGATTCATCTTTGAGTAAGTTGAAACTAATCCATTTGGGCTGAAGATGAGTGAGCCTATATGAAACTCGTTACCTGATTTCACAGGTGCCCCCACCACAATCCAGATATCATTCTCAGATGCAGCTGATACAAGAGGCTGAAGCCTCTCATCATCAGTCACAAATGCTAGAGAAGAAGCTAATTCTGGCTCATAACCTGTTAAGGAAAGTTCAGGAAAAATGATTATCGAAGTTTGATGCTCAACTGCAACATCAGTTGCTTTTATGTGACTTTCGATGTTCTTACAGACATTCCCCTTGGTTGAAGAAATTTGAGCTACTGCAACTTTAAAGTTTTGCACAATATTTCCTTAGAAATGTAACGCCCGCATCAGGTGCGCCGAAGGCGTCAC
>NZ_JBYVJU010000095.1:0-809 GCF_058147085.1 Parendozoicomonas sp. 209JJ7-1
CTGTAAACCAAGCATCATCAAACCATCTCGGTTGTTTTTGTATTTAGGAAATTATAATTATGGAAGTTTTAGGATGGCTCTTTTTAGGCTTTGTCATTTATCTGATCGTAAAGAAGAATAAAGCTAAAGATGATGCACAGGTTGTAAATACAGAAGCTCCTATACAACAGGAAGTTAGATCGAGAAGAACTGGGTTTCAAACAATAGAGTTCTCTTACACAAATGAGGATGGCGAGCATAGCAGAAGATCCGTAGATGTTCAGAGAAAAGATAAATATAATTTTTCTGGTTTTTGTAATCTCAGAAATGAAAAACGAACCTTCCGCTATGATCGTATAGTTGGCGAAATTGTAGTTTTAGATACTGGAGAAATAATCTCTCCATCTGAATTTTCAGGTTACGAAATCAAAGGTTCGAATAGGAATAGCCAAAGAACTGAAAATGATATTCAAACTATCGAAGACGCAGCAAATAAACTACAAAAATTCGTAGAATCATATGACTGGGTAATCGAACAAAGTTCCACTGAAATATCAATCTTCAGAAAATTCAAAAATGGCAAAGTCCGAAAAACACCAGATGTCTATTTAATATATTTTGAGTTCAATGATGAAGGTCAACCGAGAACACGTCCTTGGTACATTAGATCAAACGTTATTGGAGAAGGCACGTCTTTCAAAAGTCTTCATAAGGCAGTTGATAAATTCAAAGAATATGCCGAGCTATCAGCTGAAGAGCTTGGATTGTCGTAATTTACAGCTAACAAGTAAATCCAGGTGACGCCTACGGCGCACCTGATTTAGGCGTTA
>NZ_JBYVJU010000096.1:0-781 GCF_058147085.1 Parendozoicomonas sp. 209JJ7-1
CTTAAATGAGGATGGGAAGGCTGATAACAGCATTGATGCCACTGCCAGGGTTGTTGTCACTGTACAAAGTGCCGTACCCGCAGCGGCTCCCGGCAATGTGCGTCTGTCGTATGATATTCGCCAGCTTACTGTTAACTGGGACCCGGTAGCCGATGCCCTGCCGGCCAGACCCGCCATCACCGGTTATCGCGTCCAGCTGCGTGAAGGCAAGAGTGGCACCTGGGGCAAGGATAAGATTGTCAACGGTCGCACCAACACATCTGCAACGTTTGCGAATCTGAAAGAAGGTACCAGTTACCAGGTGCGGGTAGCGGCCATGAATGCTGAAGGGGATGGTGCTTTCTCCGCCCCTGCCAGTGTGAATACGGACCCTCTGGCCGTTGGCTATAGCACCCAGAACATCCGTATTCAGCAGGGCCAGACCGGCACCTTCTCCGTTCGCCTGAACAGAGCACCGGAGAAAGATTTTAACAATGCTGTACGTATTCAGGGTGGGCCCGGGTCACAGCCGTCTCCCATTACCTCCAGTACTCACATCGCAAACTACACGCTGCCTGATGGACGCACCGTGAAGAACGATCTGGACGAGCTTATCAGCTTTGCTGCGGGTCAGGATACCTACACAGTTCAACTGGAAACGCTCAAGGTACCCGCGCGTTTTGAAATTGTTTATCGCATGCTGCTGCCCGACCTGAATAGTTCCCTGGGTCTCAATCCAACGACTTCTACAATGCTGGTGTCCATCACGCCCCGCAAGCCCGTTGCAAACGCGGGTAAGGAT
>NZ_JBYVJU010000097.1:0-777 GCF_058147085.1 Parendozoicomonas sp. 209JJ7-1
CCAACGCCAGCCAACACAATAAAGAATGCTACTTTATCAGACTTGAAGTTTACTCAGCTTCACCTAACGCCTGGTTCAGGTGCGCCGTAGGCGTCACCTGGAACCACTTGTTAGGCAGCCTGGTTTCATGAATTAACTAACTGTTCCAATCCATACGCCAGATATTAAAGTAAGAATGCTAAATGCCCATTTTTGAGTTTCATTGTTATACTTTTTTGAAAGTATTATAAATATTGCGCTACCACCAAAAATCAATGAAAAAACAAATTTAGCAATAAATATGTATAATGGATTAATCCCTCTGTCTCGACTTTCAGGCATTATTCTCCGGTCAATAGGAGATGGGGTAGTAACGACTTCTTTATTTTCTAACTTTTCTTTATATATTGACACTTTTTTGGAGATACTTTCGATTTCATCTTTGGAGAGGGTCTTTGATATGTCATTATTCAGAATATTTTGAAACTCGTTTATTCTATTAATTGCTAATTCGTTTAGGTCGACTTGTTGTTTTTCTTTCTCAAATCTTACCATATCAAATACTGATCTATATGGAAGGAACAGTGATAGTGCAGACAATCCTATTATGAGTAAAACAAGTAGTATACTAATTTTCTTCATTAATATTCCCTTTTATATGTGAAGAATCACTGTGTTCTTAGTGGAGTGGGCCTAACGCCCGCATCAGGTGCGCCGAAGGCGTCACCTGGATGCGCTTGTTAGGTGCTTACCCGGTTTGCATTGGATGTGCCGCACCACGATACGAAGTGTGCACTT
>NZ_JBYVJU010000098.1:0-764 GCF_058147085.1 Parendozoicomonas sp. 209JJ7-1
TAACGCCCGCATCAGGTGCGCCGAAGGCGTCACCTGGATGCGCTTGTTACATGGCGGTTCTTCCGCTCTCCAAGGCTATAGCCCAGTCCATGCGGTTTCTCTGCTTTGCAGCCTGGACAGCGTACTCATGTTTGTATGGAACTTTCATATGCTCAACCTGCCAACCAGATAATGTGTTTTCGACTGTGCAGTAAGAAGCCAAATTGGAATAGTTTTCCATTTTATGAGGAATTGGTTCATCGTCAAAATAAGCTGGCAACCCAACGCTTCCAGGGTTTACAACAAGTTTTCCATTACTGAGCTGCACAGAACGTGGAATATGAGTATGACCACATAAGATCAATGATTCCTGAATCCCTACCAAAAAATCCAAGATTTCTGTTTCTGGCCTTACTCTGGCATAGCCCTCAGAAATATCCTCAAGCATATAGACTAAATCATTCTCTGGGGTGCCATGACAGAGGAAAACCTCAGTATTCAGAGACTGGGTTGTGGGTAATTCTCTCATCCATTGAAGCGGCTCTTTACCCAACTCGGATAGGATAAATTGCATTGTGGGGTTTGAGGAAATCTCTGATTCTGTAGCTTGATAAATTTGGCGATCTTGATTCCCTTGAATCGTTACTATTTCTTCTGTTTGGAGAAGGTCATAAGTTTCTCTTGGAGCCAAAGGCCCATACAAAATATCTCCAAGATTTATAAGACCATCAACGCCTTTGCGCTTTGCATCCAATAGCACGGCTTCCAAAGCCCATACATTGCTA
>NZ_JBYVJU010000099.1:0-751 GCF_058147085.1 Parendozoicomonas sp. 209JJ7-1
AGACTTTATTTTGCTGGTTTGAAAACACCGGTGAAACTCGTTTTTCCAGCAGGTGGAACCGATGCCCCTATTTTTGTCATTTTCGATAAGGCCAGTAAATTTGTTGGCACATTCTTTATTTTGCTGGTTTGAACAAGTCTGTGCGTGCTTGATGTAGGCACAAAGTTAAAGCTTGAACTTCTTGAATTTGATGTTGACGTTTGGCACCTAACGCCTGCATCAGGCGCCGCCGAAGGCGGTCGCCTGGATGCACTTGTTAGGTGCTTATTCGTAATACTTAATTAATTGCTCATTAAATAATGCTAAACGATATTCTTTATCTTTAGTGTAAAAGAATCCATGGTCAGAGAAGCAAATGTTCATTTTCTCAGCTAGGGTATGCCCTTGGTTCAAGATGTTATGATATTCTTCTTGAAGTGCCTTATATTCTTTAATATGTTTTTTGACTCTGCTAAAAGTGGGAATCTCTTTGTAATAAGGAAAGTACCCTGTGAGATAAATAAATATGTTAAGCCCAAGAAAAGCGAGGAAAGTTTCATTTCTGTCACTTGATATTGCGAAAAGTGAAAGTGGAACGGAGATAATAAACCATAAGACAAAATGTGATGGTGTTAAATCAAAGAAAGATGCACTCCATAGAAGCTCAACTTTTTGGTACTTTTTCTTTATACCATCAAAGCTCTTGATGAATTCTTTCAGAGTTTCGTAATCAATGTCTATTTCTATACTCATACTTGATGTTTGGGCGCAC
>NZ_JBYVJU010000100.1:0-745 GCF_058147085.1 Parendozoicomonas sp. 209JJ7-1
CACCTAACGCCAAAATCAGGTGCGCCGTAGGCGTCACCTGGATTTTTTTGTTATGTGGCGATTGCTATAAGCTCAACCATATTATTGATTGAGTAATCTGCTAGTGATGGCTTGTTTTCATTTTTTGGGTTGTAAAAGGCTGCTTCCATACCAGCGGCTTTGGCTGCCTGAACTCCTACTTCAGAGTCCTCAACAACCAGACATTCACTCGGTTCAAACCCCATGCTACTTGCTGCATGTAAGAAAATTCCCGGCTCGGGTTTCCATGACTGAATTTCGTAGGAGCTAAAAATATTACCATCAAAATATGAACTTAAGCCTGTGACAGTTAAAGCTTGGAAAATTTTCTCTGTTGGGCCTGAAGAAGCAACACATTTTGGCTGTTGCAGAGCCTCCAGAGCCTCCAGAGCCTCAGGAACTCCGAAACATGGTTTTAACTCCGTAGAAAAGAGGTTCGAGACTTCCTTCCTGTATGTTTCTGTAAAATCGTTTTCAAGCTCTATTCTGTACTTTTCTTCAAGGGATGAGAATATTTTGGCAAGCTTCATACCTCTATATTTTTCTAGAAGTTCGTATGCGCTGACTTGAAGTTTATACTTTTTCAGCTCATTAGATAAAGCGATATTGCACAGCAATTCACTATCAACGAGTGTTCCATCACAATCAAATATTATTAGTTTTGGCATGATTTCGATTTAGCCACATAACGCCTAAATCAGGTGCGCCGTAGGCGTCACCTGGATTT
>NZ_JBYVJU010000101.1:0-740 GCF_058147085.1 Parendozoicomonas sp. 209JJ7-1
TAACGCCCGCATCAGGTGCGCCGAAGGCGTCACCTGGATGCACTTGTTATGTTTGAATTTCTACGAATGCTCGAACTGGAAATGTACCAAAGTTTTTGACTTTAACTGGTACGGCATAAAATGTGAAACCACTTTTTGGAACTTGATCCAAGTTGCACATATGCTCAACAATGAGAATATCCCCACCTAAAAGTGTAGAGTGAACTGGACGCTCTTTACCGTTTACATCATCAATATTGTAGGAATCAATACCAACAAGAACGACACCTTCATCACGCAAATATTTTGCAGCCTCTTCTGTGAGGTATGGATGCCCTTCGTAATATTGTTCGGTATTCCAATTTTGAGACCAATCCGTTTGGATTAGAACAGCTTTTCCAGAAAGCTCACTATTTATGAAGTATTCTTTCCCAATCGATTTAGCATTATTTCCAACAAAAACCTTTATTCCTTGAAGGCTTGCTAACGACTCTAGTTCTAACTCTGATAGGTCTTTACCTTCTTCGTAACGGTGAAAAGGAGAATCTAAATATGTTCCCGTGTTAGAACACATTTCAATTTTTCCTATCTGAAATGTTGTTCCTTCAGCATAATGATTTTTGGAATCTTCACGACTGAGATAGTCACAGATTATTGGTGCTGGCAAGCCTTTATATGTTATGAGCCCTTCTTCTATTGTATGACTCAAATCAATCAGTTTTTTCATTCTTATTCCTGAAGATTTTGATGAAGCTGCTTTC
>NZ_JBYVJU010000102.1:0-735 GCF_058147085.1 Parendozoicomonas sp. 209JJ7-1
GCATCAGGTGCGCCGTAGGCGTCACCTGGATGCACTTGTACACGCTGATTTGCACAAATGTCATTTACCTTTTGACACTTGGTAATGACGCTGGACATTTTTTGTAATGGTTCCCCAGTGCGAATTTTTTACTCGGTTCTGATGAAGCTGGAACGCTTTTTTATCTATGAACTCTTCATAAACCATAAATTTATTTGGATTGTGTTCTTGTTGCTGGACGTCAAACATCAAACAGCCAAGCTCTGATTTGGTTTTTTGAATGTGTACAGGAAGCTCTTTCAGAACAGGTGGCAAGTCTTCATCAGGAACAATGATATAACCCTCAAGAACAACTTTTTGCATAATAGGTTGAATTGTTTTACAGGGAACCCAACCTTTTTGCCCTGACGAATTCTCTGACCAAGCCCATTCATTCAGCGTACTTTTAACGAACAGAACTTCACCAAGGTTTGTGGTAAGTTCATTTGCATTGTAGTTCTTGGCTGCTGTTGGCGGGGATGTTTCTTGGTCAATATATTGCTCTGGAGCCCAGCCTTCATTTCCACATTTTATAGTTACTCGTACCCAACCTTTATATTCATCATCTTGATCCCCAACAGAAAGCTCTTCTCCTTTTTTGAATTTGATTGGGTTTGGGTATGCTGAAATATATCTTTCAATTACTTGATGTTGCATGATTTCACTCGAAGCGTGTAACGCCCGCATCAGGTGCGCCGAAGGCGTCACCTGGATGCG
>NZ_JBYVJU010000103.1:0-728 GCF_058147085.1 Parendozoicomonas sp. 209JJ7-1
TAACGCCTAAATCAGGTGCGCCGTAGGCGTCACCTGGATTTACTTGTTATGCGGCGATTTGCACTTAATTTATTTGATTTTCAAGCAGGTCTGGCTCGATATCATCAATACACTTTTCTGATGCTTTCTCGATCATTTCTGGAGGAACTAACGAGCTTAGAACTTGCAAGCGATAATCATCTCCACGCCACAAAATATCATAGTCAACAACAAATCGAGGATCTTCACTAAAGATAGTTCGTCTTGCTTCAATCATGACTGATATAAACTCTGAAAATTCCTCTTTTTCTTCCGAAGATGACGACAAACCATCGAGCAAGTCGTTTGTAAAATCATCTTCGAGTTCAATACTTATATCGTCTGGGTAGTTGCCTATATTCCAACACATAGAAGCCATTGCAAGGGCACTTTCAACCCCTTCCTCTGAGTTGTCCCCCATCATTTCAAGAAGAGGAGATGCGTATTCTAGGAGAATAGAAGATAGCTTTCCGTTATTTGATCTCTCATCAGAGCGCAACTGAACCCGATTTTTCTGTGCTTGATGCTTCTTTTTCCGCTTAAGGGCTTTTTCACTCCGTTTTTGCGCTAACGTCTTTTTAGCCACTGCCAGTACCATGCAAGAAATTCAAACGGCTAATTATACCAGATTTCTATCGATGCGATGATGAGGTTAACTCAATCTAGCTGAAGCCGCATAACGCCCGCATCAGGTGCGCCGAAGGCGTCAC
>NZ_JBYVJU010000104.1:0-725 GCF_058147085.1 Parendozoicomonas sp. 209JJ7-1
TGCATCAGGTGCGCCGAAGGCGTCACCTGGATGCACTTGTTACACGGCGATTACTCCATGCCTATGTATTTTGGATGTGACCGTATGCGGTCAATCCATTGCATAATTGCAGGATATTGTTTTAAGTCAAAACCACCTTCACCGGCCACATGAGTATAACCATACAGTGAAATATCTGCTGTGGTGAGTTTATGACCTGTTAGGTAAGGTGCTTGCTTTAACTGCTGCTCCATGACTTGAAGTGCTTTATGTCCACCTTCCTGCTTTGACTCATAGTCTGCTTTGCGATTTTCGGGTAGACACAAATATTTTGCGATAAATCTCGCCACCGCAATGAATGGTTCGTGACTGTATTGCTCGAAAAACTGCCACTGCTGAATTTTGGAATATTCATACGTGTCGTTTGACAGAAGTTCTGTGCCTGCTGCCAAATAGTTCAAAATTGCATTTGATTCAGATATGCAGCGTCCATCATCTAATTCCAAAACGGGAATTTTGGCATTTGGGTTTTTAGCAAGAAACTCTTTTGTTTGAGTTTCGTTTTTAAGGATATCTATATGAATCCAGTCGTGTTCGATATTCAGTAACGATGCGAGTAACTTTATTTTGTAGCAGTTACCAGATTGAATATCACCATAGATTTTCAAAGACTTCTCCTTTCTTCACGTAACTTTCAATTTATTTCTAATTAACGTGATGTTAAATGAATATTTGATTTAGCCGTG
>NZ_JBYVJU010000105.1:0-722 GCF_058147085.1 Parendozoicomonas sp. 209JJ7-1
TCCGGCGTCACCTGGATGCACTTGTTATGCCTTGTGGATTATGGAAAGAAATTCTTGATATGAGGTGTATTTTTCCATGTTTGATAAATATTTTGGGTACTCAGAGTAATGGAATTCACATTCATTGATGAGTTCTTGATACTTTTCCTCTAAGCCTGTCTCCGACACAAGGTTTTTGAACTCTCTCAATTCACCCTGTAGTTCGTGGCACTGGCTAATGGAAGCTCCGTTATTGCCATACAGAACTCCAGCTGGTATTTCATGGATAGAATAATCAAGCAGGGAAGCCAAATCTGATATTAGACTTTCCTTTGCTAATAAATCGCTAGGGTCATGGGCTAGTGCGGATCGAAGAAAGTCAATAGGAGTGAAATTACACTCTAGAATATTTCTAACAGTTTTCGATTTATATATATGTTGATTGAATCCAGCCAACCACCTCGCACATCCTGACTCTTTGTGATTGAAACCTTCGAATAAAACCGGAAATATGACTCTCTCAAATAGTGACATCCGAATAGGGAATTCATAATTATCATCTACAATTTTTTTCGAGAATTCATATACCCAGTCTTTATATTCACTTCGTTCAGATTTTTCTATGAGAGAAATAAACTGTTCAAGCTCAATCATTGTTACCTTGCGAATACGGTCATTCTCGGCTTGGCAGTATTTCTCCCACTGGATTTTTTGAAGATTGTTCAAGGTTACTCCTAAGGGCA
>NZ_JBYVJU010000106.1:0-718 GCF_058147085.1 Parendozoicomonas sp. 209JJ7-1
TTGTGTCCATACATTCGTGCAGCCAGCCACAACCAAAGTGCGCACTTCGTATTGTGGTGCGACACATTCAATGCAAACCGGGTAAGCACTAACAAGCGCATCCAAGTGACGCCTTCGGCGCACCTGATGCGGGCGTTAGGAGCTCCCAAATCTCAAATACCGAGTTGCATGAGAATAGAAACCGATAGGACTGAGATTCAACGCTTTCTCCTGAAGGTTTAGTACTTTATTGCCTAGAAAATCAACGTTATCTTGAGAACCTTGAAGGCTCATTATTACTACGCAGGTTGAATATATGAGTATGCTAAAAGATCTAAGCGGTAAGAAATATACAGCAGAAAATGGCCAGCAAACATTCGACATTCCTGATGCTAAATCTAATTTGGTTCCTATCATTGGTGAACTCCTACAAGAACAGTTTGGATTTTTACCATCATCCAACCCAACAATAAGTCTTGATCAGGTTGTTATCGAAGTGGAGAGGAATGGAGTCAAACTAGGCTTGGGTTGGGATAACTGGTCTGGAGCTTATGTCATGGGATTCTGTGAACAAGGTAGCAAGTGGGTGAATAAAATATCACACTTTTTAAATGATGAATTTGAAAATACCAAATACAGAAAGTACGTCGACATGTAAAAATACTATATTAGATCGTCGTATCCTAAATTTTAACAATGTAGCTAACTTCAGAAAAATCAAAACCTGCACCTAACAAGT
>NZ_JBYVJU010000107.1:0-709 GCF_058147085.1 Parendozoicomonas sp. 209JJ7-1
ATATTTTGATTTGTACTCATCAGCAAGTTTTTCGGCTTTACTGATATCAGAGCCTATGATCTCCTTGAGTTGAGCAAGGTTTTTTAATGCTTGACCATCCCCAGCCTCAGCCGGCATTTTAATCCATGCATAAGCTTTGACATAATCAAGTTCGACACCATGTCCTTGAGCAAACATAAGCCCGTACTCGTTCTGTGCTTGAGCAACGCCACTTTCAGCTGCAGCTCCATACCATTTAGCTGCTTTTTCTTGGTTCGGTTCTACACCAAAACCTTTACGATAAAATTGACCAAGGTTGAAGATACTTTGTAAATCACCAAGTTCTGCAGCTTGTTTAGTGTATCTGAATGATGAATTCGGATCTTGCTCTACACCGTCACCCTGCATATACATAAGACCCAAATTAGCAATAGAAGGCAGATATCCTTCTTCAGCGGCATGCTTGAAGAGTTTTACTGCGACCTCTAAATTCTTTTCGACTCCCAAACCTTGGTAATACAAGCTTGCTGTTAAATGCTGACCAGCAGGATCACCTTTCTCAGATTCAGCGTTAAATATTACAAATGCTTCTTTGTATTTTCCCACATGATAAAGTTCTATTCCTTCATCAAGACTTGCATATGTATTCATTGAAAGGATTAATCCTATTACTGAAATTATTTTCTTCATTTACTCGTACTTTGAGGTATGGGAGCAGCTAACGCCCGCA
>NZ_JBYVJU010000108.1:0-708 GCF_058147085.1 Parendozoicomonas sp. 209JJ7-1
AGATATGGAATCAGATTTAATAATGTTTTTGACTGTGGTATTAGCTCACTTTTTAGCATTGCTCAGCCCTGGTCCTGATTTCGTACTCGTTGTGAAAAGTGCGATTAAAAATGATAGGAGTAAAGCTATTGGAGTTGCTGCCGGAATATCAATTGCAAATGCTTTCTATATAGCTTTGTGCTTAATTGGAGTTGGAGCAATACTTGCCAGCTCTGTTTCACTTATGATTGCGCTAAAAATTATTGGGGGATTATTCCTCATGTTTCTAGCGTTTCAGGCTCTACGTGCCAAGAGAAGTGCTTACGCTGAATTATCCTTAGAAAAGGATAAACCCAAGTCTGGGAAAGCGAGCTTCGTAAAAGAGTTCGTTACAGGTTTTATGTCTGGCATCTTAAATCCAAAAAATTTATTGTTCTATCTGAGTTTATTCACTGTAGTACTAACTAATGATGTAAGTCTGGCATTCAAGACCGCACTTGGTGTATGGATGACGCTTGTAGTTTTCTTCTGGGACACCGCTATTATATTTCTTCTATCTACAAGCAAAGTAAGAAGCAAGTTCACTAAACTAGCTTACTACATCGATAAACTAACAGGTGCAATCCTCGGCATGGTGGGCTTTTCAATTGTTAAGTCAGCATTTTCAAAATAAAAATGTAACAAGCGCATCCAGGTGACGCCTTCGGCGCACCTGATGCGGGCGTTATG
>NZ_JBYVJU010000109.1:0-686 GCF_058147085.1 Parendozoicomonas sp. 209JJ7-1
AGATTCGATCTATTTATACAGAGCTTGATCATTCTTTCGTTACTTACTTTTTCAATATCAACTATCCCAGATTTACCACATAAAACAAAAGCATTTCTCCGGATATTTGAGGTCTTCTGTGTAGCAATTTTTACGTTAGAATATTTAGCAAGAATTATCATTTCAGATAAGCCAATAAAGTTTATATTTTCATTTTATGGTTTAGTTGATCTGATTGCTATATTGCCATTTTACATTACTACCGGCTTAGACCTTCGATCGACAAGAGCATTCCGCCTTCTACGTTTAGTAAGAATAGTTAAATTAGCAAGATATAATTCTGCGGCAATGAGGTTAAAGACGGCATTTTCTCTCGTAAAAGAAGAGCTAATACTGTTTCTATTTGCAGCTTGCATCATCATTTTTCTCGCGGGTGTTGGAATTTACTATTTTGAAAATCCGACACAGCCTGAAGCGTTTAGTTCTGTTTTTGCTAGTTTATGGTGGGCTGTAGCAACCCTAACCACAGTTGGCTATGGTGATATCTACCCAATAACTACAGGTGGAAAAATATTTACATTTTTCATCCTAATCATTGGTCTTGGTATCGTCTCCATACCAGCAGGCATGATTGCTTCTGCACTATCGAAAGCTAGAGAAATCGAGTAACCGCCACTTAACAAGCGCATCCAGGTGACGCCTTCGGC
>NZ_JBYVJU010000110.1:0-685 GCF_058147085.1 Parendozoicomonas sp. 209JJ7-1
TAAATCCAGGTGACGCCTTCGGCGCACCTGATTTAGGCGTTAGGCGCTAATACCTGCTCATTCTAATTAAAAAGGAAATTGATATGCCTTTTAGGGAGTTTAGTAAGCTGCAGTGGGAAACAATAGAATTTTCAAAGTCAAAATATTTGCCGCCTGCACTAGATCCTGAATTTGATTCTGAATATATAAAAACAGAAAGGTGTAAAGTATTTGGTGGTTGGCTAATTAGAACAATAAATGGTACAAAAACATTGGTAGGTGATCAAGTTAGAAGTGGGACAGATTTAGCCTTAGGTATTGGTATGTCAGCAGGAATAGGAGTAGGTTTGACATTTATTCCTGACTCTACTCATCAATGGATGCTTAATAAAGGAGATAATAATGAGCAATAACTATAAAATTCTAACAGAGAAAGATATTAGAGAACTTTCGTCATCAATGACTCTAGATGAGCTGAAAGAGGCTGACGACGAAATATACGGTTTGGTCAGCGCTAAACAGTCCAAGTCAACAAAAGGTTGCTGTAGAAAGTGTAGTTGTTCCGGTTATCGTCAAGGAAATCCGTCAACAATTTGTAGACGCTGCGGTCATGGTTGGAAACAACATAGTTGCTAGGTATTTCACCTGCGCCTAACAAAAAAATCCAGGTGACGCCTACGGCGCACCTGATTTGGGCGTTACATGC
>NZ_JBYVJU010000111.1:0-684 GCF_058147085.1 Parendozoicomonas sp. 209JJ7-1
CTTGTTAGGCGTGCTTGCAATGATGTTAGAGGTTTTAATAGCGCAGCGTGGATAATTGAAAACACAATCTACATGTTATTTTTAGGGTGAACTATGAACTTCCTTTCTGGGCAAATATCTTTAGACGAAATACTCTTTAACTATAGAAATGGCATTCTATTGAAACCATCTTTGAAAGATAAAAAGCCAGAAGTTTTCCGCAGTCATTCAGTAAGGTTTAGTGCATTAGAACCCATCGAGTCATTGGCAAATGTAACTTACACACGACAAGGAGAATTTAAATCCTTAGAAGCAAGATGCATTTCACTCTTTTCTATTCCTCAAACGCAACGAGTTGTAGTTACTACATACGCAGATACAAGTATGACTATTCCAGGACTGTCGTGCCGGGTTATTGAAACAGATAACCCTGAACATATAGTTGAATATCATAAGACTGATAGTCCTTATCAAAATCATTCCCACAGAGAAATTAATAGATCAGATTTGTCAGAGTCGTTGGTACTGATATTTTATAATGTTGGTCTGGGAAATACACATGTTACACAATTTATTGAATCACTTGAACTTCTCTCCTCGGACCCAAAAAAAACAAAAGTTGAATTTAAAGATGGAAGCTTCACAACAGTTAACTCATGGTAAATAATCGCAGGTGCTAGATGTTTGTTTTAATCGCCTAACGCC
>NZ_JBYVJU010000112.1:0-674 GCF_058147085.1 Parendozoicomonas sp. 209JJ7-1
CAAAAGATTGTTTTGGGTTATATGGTCAAGTGACTAAGCGCACACGGTGGATGCCTTGGCAGTCAGAGGCGATGAAGGACGTAGTAATCTGCGATAAGCCTTGGGGAGCTGATAAACAAGCTTTGAACCAAGGATTTCCGAATGGGGAAACCCACCTGTCATAAGACAGGTATCTCTTAACTGAATACATAGGTTTAGAGAGGCGAACCCGGGGAACTGAAACATCTAAGTACCCGGAGGAAAAGAAATCAACCGAGATTCCCCCAGTAGCGGCGAGCGAACGGGGACCAGCCGAGCGATAAAAGTTAGTGGAAGGCTCTGGAAAGTGCCGCCATAGTGGGTGATAGCCCCGTACACGAAGACGATTATCGACATATTAAGTAGGACGGCACACGTGTTATGTTGTCTGAAGATGGGGGGACCATCCTCCAAGGCTAAATACTCCTGACTGACCGATAGTGAACCAGTACCGTGAGGGAAAGGCGAAAAGAACCCCGTTGAGGGGAGTGAAATAGACCCTGAAACCGTGTGCGTACAAGCAGTGGGAGCCTGATTTGTTCTTCGGAGCGAACGGGTGACTGCGTACCTTTTGTATAATGGGTCAGCGACTTACATTTTGTAGCCAGGTTAACCGTTGAGGGGAGCCGTAGGGAAACCGAGTCTTAATAGGGCGT
>NZ_JBYVJU010000113.1:0-674 GCF_058147085.1 Parendozoicomonas sp. 209JJ7-1
GGCGTTAGGTGCTAATACATAACATCAAACTCAGGAGTAAAATAGTGAAAAAAGGATTACATATTTCCAATGGATACAATGTGAATCTTGACAATGTTTGTGTCTGGATAGTGAGCAAAGATTCTATCCAAATACAAATGAGTGGAGAACCTGATTTTTGCATAATCGATATATATGAAGAAGGTTCAGAACTAGCTAATCCAGCTTATCATCATATTGTTCCAGTAAATGAGTTCAAGAGAATTGAACGAGAAATAACTGAATATATGTCAAAATAAATTGATATTTAAAAATATGCAGTGGTTTGATTTTAAACTGCTGCAATATCAAGAAATATAAAAACATAGAAGTCTTGAAATTGAGCCTGATAGAAATAATTGGTTTTATACCTGCAATCATTTTCCCAAGTGCTACAGTTATTCAACTTATTCATCTTATAAAAACAAAAAATTCTGAAGGTGTCTCAGCAATGGCTTGGATTGCATTTTCTATAGGAAATCTATCCTTGTTTATTTACACTGAGAAATATGATCGATTACAAAGCATTATCGGTTTGTTGCTCACAAGTCTACTTCAAGTATTTATTGTGCTTCTTACAATCAAATACAAATCCAAACCGGAAACACGCACCTAACAAGTGGTTCCAGGTGACGCCTACGGCGCACCTGAACCAA
>NZ_JBYVJU010000114.1:0-668 GCF_058147085.1 Parendozoicomonas sp. 209JJ7-1
CTTGTGATTTGGAAACGATATTAAGTGATTTCATCAACCATTCTCATTGCGTCCTGAGCACCGTTCAAACCTATACTCTCTTTAGTTTTTTCTTTTGTTTGTATCAAATTGGAAGGCTTTACCGTAACAACTCTGGCAACCGCCTGGTAGGGATAACCTGAATTAAAGCTGATGCCACCAATAGGTTTCCATCCTTTATTTAAAAGGTCATTAACCCTTTCTTCAAGCTGGGATAATCCTTCCGGTCCACAAACTACTTTATACTCGGCTTTTTTCATTATTTATCACATTTTTTAGATTATTCTATTTGAGCTTGTTTCCCCAATCGTCACACTCATATTCTCTGAATAGTTCAGAGTACTTTCTTCTTTTCTTACGCCATTTTTCCATTTGGCTTGAGCTTCCCCCATCACGTCTAAGGTCTGTGTATTCTTCTATTTTATCTTTCCAGTACTGACACTTCTTGAGGCTTGCTTCGGGCTTTGCATAAGATATGAGCGGAACAAGTAATAACAGGAATAAGAGTGTTTTTTGATTTTTCATTTGACTTCCATTCTTTGAGGTATTCGAGGCATAACGCCCGCATCAGGTGCGCCGAAGGCGTCACCTGGATGCGCTTGTTACATGCGGCCGGTTGCACGGTTTTTCCTGTGTTTTGGGCACGCTGC
>NZ_JBYVJU010000115.1:0-663 GCF_058147085.1 Parendozoicomonas sp. 209JJ7-1
TAACGCCTAAATCAGGTGCGCCGTAGGCGTCACCTGGATTTACTTGTTATGCGAATTGAATTGTTTGCATGATTTATTAGCCATATGCTAAAACATTCAGTTCAGGCATATGACTACAACTTAAAATATGAGCAGTTACGATTTTATTTAGCTGTACAAGAGCAACTTACAGATCCACAGGCAGTCCAGCCACGACAAGTGCAACAAGCTTTCTTTTCTACCGTTACATCATTTCCATATATTGCTTCAATAGCAGCTGTACCATCATTTTTTGGTTTAATGGCGATAAGTTTAACGGAGTTACCATCTCCAACCAAAAATGTTGTGTGTTTTATTTCTTCTATTTCTGGGAAGGAAAAAGAAAACTTATTTTCTTCATTAATGTGATAATTTATATCAATAAACGTGTTATCTTCATACTTAGAAAATATTTCATTATCTTCAGCTGTACCGATTACAATTGCTTTTATCTTTGACATTTTTTATCCCTTTTTAGTTTTTATTACATCTTCCATGTAAGAAATCCGTGACATTAACTCAGTACGGATTTCTTGTTTGGAATCTTTGTATAAGAGTAAATGCAATAGAGTTGTTGGCGCTCGCATAACGCCCGCATCAGGTGCGCCGAAGGCGTCACTTGGATGCGCTTGTTAGGTGCTTACC
>NZ_JBYVJU010000116.1:0-662 GCF_058147085.1 Parendozoicomonas sp. 209JJ7-1
CCTAACAAGCGCATCCAAGTGACGCCTTCGGCGCACCTGATGCGGGCGTTAGGCCCCCAAGGTTCACTCTCTCGTAGTTGCGATACCACAAGGATTATAGCCATCTATTTTTTTCATTATAATTTTTCCAAACTCAAGGTTTTCTATATTTAGCTCATCGAAAGTCAATTCATCAGCATGACGATTAAATTTAATATTTTTAGTCAAACCAATGCTTCCATTTACAATACCAGAAATAAATTCACTAGGATCTGTTGATAAAAAATGAAATATTAAATTTTTCGGATTAATGCTATAAACCCATGTCCCTTCGATCCTATGACACACCTTATTTTTATCATCAAAGGCTGATATTTGATATCTACCATATTTAAAGTGATTAACCACAAACCTTTTGTAATTAACGATACTCACAATTAAATCAGCATTAATCTCTTGAGTTGGCTCATAATTTAAGTATAAATCCATGCCAAAACTATCTTTTCTATGCCAAGTCCCAACGAGTTTGTCTTCACTACCAGCAAAAGATAAGCCTGCTATTAATAACAAAATTGCCAGTGATAATAATTTTTTATAGAGTGACATCTAAAAATCCCCTTTAAGTTAATAAAAGGTATTTGAGTTGATATCGTGACAATAAGTTCAAGTTTTGGCCTAACAAG
>NZ_JBYVJU010000117.1:0-661 GCF_058147085.1 Parendozoicomonas sp. 209JJ7-1
TAACGCCTGCATCAGGTGCGCCGAAGGCGTCACCTGGATGCACTTGTTATGCCTGTTCAGGTTTTACTCAGTTCTTTAATGTTTGTTGGTTTACCATCAAGGCTGATTTGATTCCTATTTTCCCAGTATTCCTCTATGCCGTCTTGACCTTTATTCTTTGTCCAATTATTGAGTATTTCTCTATCTTCCTGATATTCATAGAGAGGAACAGAGAAACCACAAGACGATTGAACTAACTCTATATTGAGAATGAAAATTTGTCTTGCACCAGCCTGTGAAGGAAATAATTCAAGATATTCAGCCCATTTAGGGCTGCTTTTATGTAAGACTGTTGCTTGCCCATACAAACGCAAAATTTCAGGTTTCCCCGTGAATGCACAAAACATGATGGTCATTCTTGGTAGTTCTTGGACATGAGCTGAAGTTTCATTTCCACTACCAGTGAGGTTTAACCATAAGACGGTTTTCTCATCAAGAACCCGAAATGAGTCCATACCTTTCGGTGAAATGTTTACTTTTCCTGAGCTTGCTGCTGTACCAACAAAGAACATTTTTTGATCTGATATAAATTCTTGCTGTTCATTCGACAGCTTTTCAAATTGCTTTCCCATAATAAATACCGATCAATTTTTAATGTGTTTTGATGTTTGCACCAAGGGCA
>NZ_JBYVJU010000118.1:0-656 GCF_058147085.1 Parendozoicomonas sp. 209JJ7-1
ACTTGTTAGCTGCGTATTTGTATGACAGTTTATGTTGAAGGCTTTTTTTAACCACTGACCATTCATGGTTAATGATTGAAAAAACTACAGTATCACGATAGCAACCATCTTTATCCTTGATGTGGTTTCTCAGGACACCATCTTGTTTGGCTCCCAAGCGAGCGATTGCTGAACGTGAAGCTTGATTATGCCAATGAGTACGGAATTCAACGGCAATTGATTCGAGCCTTTCAAAAGCATGTTGAAGAAGTAATAACTTGCATTCTGTATTAACAACAGTTTTCTGGAAAGATTTGGCATACCACGTATAACCAATTTCAAGACGTTTGATTTCTTTGTCGGCATTACAGTAGCGAGTAGAGCCAATGATTTTCTGTTCTTTCTTATGAAGAATAACAAATGGTAAAGATCGTCCCTTTTCTTTTTCGGAGAGTGCAAAGTCAATATATGAATTAATCGTTGCTATATTTGGAACTCCAGTAAACCAGAGTTCCCATAGATTACCATCAGAAGCAGCTTGAACTAAGTCTTCTGCATGTCTTCTCTCCAAGGGAATCAGTTCTACTTCTTTCCCTAAAAGGCTTATATCTTCAATCCATTTTTCATTCATAATTTTAGCAATGTTTACTGAGATGTTGATTTAGCAGCTAACGCCT
>NZ_JBYVJU010000119.1:0-656 GCF_058147085.1 Parendozoicomonas sp. 209JJ7-1
GCTTTTCTGCCAGCACTAGGTAATTTTTTAGGAGGACTATTAGCTGAGTTTCTTTCAGTCTCAAAGCGAGTGATAAATTACGCTTTACATCTTGCAGCAGGTATTATTGTAGCTGTTGTTGCAATAGAGGTAATGCCGAAAGTTATAGATAGTGTATCAACCTGGATCATCGCCATTTCATTTTTATCCGGTGGAATGCTTTATATCGCTATGAAAGCACTGGTATCTAAATGGCAAGAATCAAGATCCGATAGTGAAACGGAAGGGGCTGGTGCATGGATGGTTTATGTTGCAGTCTCTGCGGATCTTATTGGGGATGGTTTGCTTATTGGGACGGCCAGTGTTATTGATATCAGGCTGGCAATTTTATTAGCTTTGGTTCAAGTAATCGCAGATGTCCCTGAAGGTTTTGCCACAATTGCAAACTTTAAAGATAAAGGAACATCACGGGTAAAAAGATTATTACTATCAGCATCTTTTGTTGTACCTATTTTGCTATCTTCACTTTTTGCGTATTTCGTATTACAAGAACAATCAGAAGTTGTTAAGTTATCCAGTTTAATATTTGTAGCAGGGCTTTATTTGCTAGCAGGTGTAGAAGACCTTGTTGGAGAAGCTCATGAAGCAAGGAATGATGACACATTCTCTTTAATGAG
>NZ_JBYVJU010000120.1:0-655 GCF_058147085.1 Parendozoicomonas sp. 209JJ7-1
TAACGCCTGCATCAGGTGCGCCGAAGGCGTCACCTGGATGCGCTTGTTATGTGCGGTTTTAATAGATACTCTGCAATTTTAGAGCATTCCAATCACAATTAAATCTAAATGTTGCTGAAAGACCAGCTCCTAAGCTGTCTGAAACGGTTAGAAAGACAGAGTGGTCGTCCCGGATTGCTAACTCTTCAATTATCGATGATGTTGAAGGTGATCTTGTTTTACTATCATAACGAACAAATTTTGGACTCCCAGTGAATATAACCATTTCTTGTCTTGTTGCTGTAGTTTTAATATGAATTGCAAAGTTAGACGAAAATGTTGCATGTAGTATATCAAAACCTTTGTTAAGGTATGAATTTGGACTCTTAGATGGATCCTGTAAGTCTTTGCATTTTTCGACTTCAATTACAGCATTTACCAATTTTCCTGAAATAATATTATTTTTTAATTTATTGAAATCTGTTATTTGTTCAGAGTGAGAATATAGAGAATAAGATATTGAAAATAGCGAGATGAATTTAAAAAAAAGTTTAACACTGGACATAACCAAACTCACCGATTTTTAAAGTGAGTCTTGTATTATAGAAAATTTTAAATTACATATAATAACAAATTTTGATAATGATGACGGTTTGACTCAATATAAGCACATAAC
>NZ_JBYVJU010000121.1:0-651 GCF_058147085.1 Parendozoicomonas sp. 209JJ7-1
GGGCGTTACATTTTTATCGACACAAGGAGTCAACGTTGAAATTTAAAGAAAAACTAGAAAAGTCTAAGAAAAGATCTAGATTGGCTTATCTGGTGGCTCTTTTAGCTGTTATTTATTTTGTAATGACAGTTATTAAGGGGGTGTATTTTTGGACCGATGGCAGTACTCATTTATTAGGTCAAAATATAAACGAAGGAATAAAATGGTTGTTTTCTAATACATGGGTTTTTCCTATTAGCAATCTATGGGAAAGCATACCAGCAATTCCATTTGAAGTTAGAGAACCATTATTGTTTTACAAGGTAATTGTGCCACCGACAGTTGTATTTGGTATTTGTGCATTATTTATATCCGATCACCGCATATTAAAGGTAAAGTTTTACGAACTAAAATCTGAAATTGAAAAAGAAATTGCTCTACGTGAAATGCGTAAAGATGCAGGATTAGATACAGTTAAAGAATCAGCTACGATTGACATTGCAATAAATAATGCAACAAATGATGATCCAGCTTGGCATAATACAGGTTGGGGGAAAATAATAATTGGTGTTGCAATTGCGGCTGTAATCGCAGCAATTGGTTTAAAGTAAACAAAATGTAACAAGTAAATCCAGGTGACGCCTACGGCGCACCTGATTTAGGCGTTAGGTG
>NZ_JBYVJU010000122.1:0-645 GCF_058147085.1 Parendozoicomonas sp. 209JJ7-1
ACTTGTTAGGTGCATGGTGCTGAGGGTTTATTTTTGATGTGAGAACATGGTCTTGCCATTCACCTGCAATTTGCAAATACGATTTTGCAATACCTTCACGCTCAAAACCCAACTTATCCAGTACAGCTGCACTTTTCGTGTTTGTTGGAATATAGTTGGCCATAATTCTATGAAGGTTAAACTCACGAAATATTTGTTTAATTGATGAAGTTAAAATTTCTGTCATTAGCCCTTTGCCTTGATGTTTTTCAGCAATGGAGTAACCAAGGTTGCATGCTTGAAATGGGCCAAAGACAATGTTCGTGAAATTACAAACACCTACAATTTCACTTCTGTCGGGTGTAAGAGCAGCAAATTTTACTGCGGATTTATCCTGAAGAAGTTTATGATTTTCGCCAAGCATTTGTGAGAAGTTGCTCAGTGTAAAATAATCATCATTTCTCGTTGGTTCCCACGGCTGAAGATGATCTTTATTTTCCAAGTGATAATTCAGCATTAACTCAGCATAGTCTTTGCCAAGGACTTCAATCACTGTTCTATCTGTTTCTATTCTCATACGACTCGATGTTTGATATTTGGTAGCACCTAACGCCCGCATCAGGTGCGCCGAAGGCGTCACCTGGATGCGCTTGTTATGCGTGCCGA
>NZ_JBYVJU010000123.1:0-645 GCF_058147085.1 Parendozoicomonas sp. 209JJ7-1
CATAACGCCTAAATCAGGTGCGCCGTAGGCGTCACCTGGATTTACTTGTTACATGCGTGTTGATGGTTTTACATAGACCTAAATTTGTAGATGAGGTTTTTTAAACCAGTGACACCAAATATAAGATAAATAGCTACTAATATTTCTGCAGCTGTAATGACAAGGTTTATCTTTATTTCTTCTCTAGTGTATAGCTGACCAAGGCTCAATCCATTTTCAATTGCGTTAAATATCATTAAATTATCAACAATATCTGGTATGGCATAAGACAGTATGTAAATGCCAATTAATATTACTCCGGCAGTAAGGATAGCTTCCCCATTCTCCTCAACAACTCGCTCATCACTATCTGATTTTGTTGATAAGAGCAGGCTAATTGTACCAGGAAACTTGATCATTATTAGTGCGGTCAAAAACTTTATGATATGAACCCCAATCACTAGATAGTAAACAACTAAGTCTTGATCTTCGCGATGAGAGAATGTAATCGTCTGATACCAATATGGCGTTTGAGTCGCTACATGTAAGAGTAAATATATACCAGAGAGTCTTACTCCTACAGAAACGAGTTCATTGATTTTCACTGCAGATCCTTACTATTTGTTATTGCGGTGTTTATGTTTGTACTTAGAAGCATGTAACGCC
>NZ_JBYVJU010000124.1:0-644 GCF_058147085.1 Parendozoicomonas sp. 209JJ7-1
GTACGACCCAAGCTTAGCTTGGAGATAGCAGCCTTATTATTTTGGACTAATTTAATTGGCCTCTTTATAACAAGCCAATTGAATGGGTACGTCAGTACAGGATATATTCCACAGAGCCTTCCATTCGTATTCTGGATGCAGGCCTTTACCTCTGGATCATTTAAAGGCCGCCTATGCCTTTATGACCTGCCGAACAGCCGTTCAGGGTGGCCATGTCCAGGCATGCCCCGATGGCCATGTTCAGGGCATCTGGTACAACTCCTGTAAGCACCGCAACTGCCCGCAGTGCAACCAAATGGGCATAGAACAATGGCTTAGGGCACAGAAAGAGAAACTGGTGGATACCTCCCACCATCATCTGGTCTTCACCCTGCCCCATGAGTTTAACACCCTCTGGGTCTACAACAGCGGTATCATGACAGACTGCCTGTTCCGAGCTGTCAGTGAAACATTAAAAACCTTACTCAAGGACAGCAAATATCTAGGCGCAGAGACAGGCTTTCTCCTCAACCTCCATACCTGGGGCCGGAATCTCAGTCTACACCCGCATATTCACTGCCTGATCACCGATGGTGGGCTCAACACCAAAGGGGAATGGCTGCATCCTGTGAAAAGCTGTTTCCTCCCCTTCCGGGTGGTTATGA
>NZ_JBYVJU010000125.1:0-641 GCF_058147085.1 Parendozoicomonas sp. 209JJ7-1
GCACCTAACAAGCGCATCCAAGTGACGCCTTCGGCGCACCTGATGCGGGCGTTAAGTGCTAATACTAAAATTCAAAGTTGAGGACTAACTAAATGAAAGAAAAAATTGAGTTACATAAAATCTCAACAGTTATTGATGTTAACTTCAGCTCAGAAGCTGATAAATATTTAAAATTAGGTTGGGTAATTCTTAATATCGGAAGCTCACAGCATTCTGAGCATGGTTGGAATACACTTTATTCGCTTGGTTGGTCGTCTGACCTTGGTGAAGCGAAATATCCTGAAAAAGAAGATTTTACTCTCAGTTTTGAAAGTGATGAATCTGATTCTGATATAGTATTTTAAAGCTGAAATATTAATCAGCCATTATTTTTCATATTGAACTTCTATTCAATAATCTGTGACAGGTAAAAAATGAACGACGAAATTAGCGTAGAAGTTAATGGTAAATCCTACAGTGCTGAATTTACTGTCTTTGGTGACACACTAACGATTTTTCTACCAGATGGGAGCACACGAGAAACAGAGCTACGGGGGCTAAATCCAGATTCTGCAGCAAGAACTCATTTATTAATGTTCATCAAATCTCAAGAACGCACTTAACAAACAAATCCAGGTGACGCCTACGGCGCACCTGATTTG
>NZ_JBYVJU010000126.1:0-637 GCF_058147085.1 Parendozoicomonas sp. 209JJ7-1
CAGTAGCCTATAGGCTACACTCCCAATATGAGCTACGAGATTGTATCGACAGAAACATTCAACAGGTGGCTTGCCAAGGTTAAGGATCGCCAAGCGAGGAAAGCTATAGCTATGCGGCTTACCCGCGCAGAAGCCGGAAATCTTGGTGATGTTAAGCCTGTTGGTGGTGCGGTGAGTGAAATGAGGATTTTTGTAGGAAAAGGCTACAGAATTTATTTCACAATCCGAGATGGAAAGCTTGTGATTTTGCTCTGCGGTGGCGACAAATCCAGCCAAGCAAGAGATATACAGCAGGCTAAAGACATATTGAATGACTTGGAGGATTAAGTTATGGGAGAGAAACTATCAGCTTTCAATCCAGTAGATTTCCTGCAAGGGGAAGACGAGATTGCTGAGTATCTGACCGAAGCATACCTTGACGAAGACCCAAGTGTTTTCATCATTGCTCTCGGTCATGTTGCAAAGCATAAAGGCATCAGCACATTAGCCAAAGAAACCGGACTTAATAGAGAAAGTCTCTATAAAACTTTCAGTGGTAAAGTCCAGCCAAAATGGGACACCATTCACAGGCTTTTGCGTGCTCTCAAAGTTCGCCTAGCTATTGCTGGCTAAATCCAGTTCCCCGCGCCTAACAATA
>NZ_JBYVJU010000127.1:0-617 GCF_058147085.1 Parendozoicomonas sp. 209JJ7-1
GGCGTTACACGGCTTCAGTCTCTAGCTACAATCAACATCGAAGTAAACCTTGCGGAAAGAAATGATAAGAATTGCAGAAGTCAAAGACAGTTCTGATATTGCAGCACTTTCAATACAAGTATGGCTCGACACATACGCAAAACAAGGAATCAGAAAATCCATTTCTCAGTATGTACTAAATGAATTTACTGAAAACAATATTGAAAGCAAACTGATAACTGAGAATGAGGTTTATTTTGTAGCAATTGAAGATGATCACCTGATCGGATATGTCTCGCTGAACCTTTCTGCAACATGCCCTATCACAGAGAGTAAAATGCCTGAGCTTGATAGGCTGTATATTCAAGAGAACTTCACTGCAAATGGTGTAGGCTCCAAGCTGCTGAAATCTGCTTTATCGTTTTGTAACTCTGTGGGTCACAAACGATTATGGCTAACCGTATTCCATGAAAATACGCGAGCACTAAAGTTTTATGATAAACACGATCTCAAAGAAATTGGCGTAACATATTTTGAGCTTGAGAACGAAAAGCACAAAAATCATGTTCTGTGTAAATCAACAGCCGTGTAACAAGTGCATCCAGGTGACGCCTTCGGCGCACCTGATGCGGGCGTTA
>NZ_JBYVJU010000128.1:0-611 GCF_058147085.1 Parendozoicomonas sp. 209JJ7-1
GCCTAACGCCTAAATCAGGTGCGCCGTAGGCGTCACCTGGATTTACTTGTTAAGCGCTTGGATGTTGATGTGCTCAGCAGATTGATTTGGAGCTTTGTGCCACAAAAATACAATGCTTGTGAGATCTATCTTGTTTTCTCTATCCGAGAACTGAAGCTCAAGGCATGTTTCCATAAAGTCATCTATGGAACCATAGCCATATACTAAGTAGATCGCATGTTGATAATTTGTGTGACGCTTAAAAGCCGTCAGTGTAGCTAAATCTTTCGCAATACCATTCCTTGCTCCAGTTATGGGCTTAACTTCGATAATTGCAAGGTTGTAGTTCATATCCCCAGGGCAGTGAATCAATAAATCAGGCTTTACTCTATCAAGATCATTGTTCCTGATAAGGGGGTGTCCTGATTTATCAATTTCACCCCCTAAGACATATGGGGTGTCTTCTGGCCAATTAAGCCTAAGTTGATGGTAAAGTTCATAACAATAAACTCGTTCACGATAAATAGGGTCTTCTCTGTCAGCAACAGGAAGCTGGAAATAGATTTCATCTATTCCATCGGTTGCGTTTTCTATTAGTAACTCGATATTCATGGTTATCTGCGCTTAACGCC
>NZ_JBYVJU010000129.1:0-608 GCF_058147085.1 Parendozoicomonas sp. 209JJ7-1
TGTGAATACCCAGCATTTGAGTAATCATCGAGAACTATGTCTTCTATTTCAATAAATAAAGAAGAGCTACTTTCCTCAATTGAAAACGCTTATGGAAAGTTATTCGCTGATTATATGGAAATCCCCACGAACCACTCTCGGGAAGTCGGCGTTGAGGGAAATATCAAAAACACAGAAATAAGTGTTTCTGATACCCTTGCGTACTTGATTGGTTGGGGAAAACTAGTTCTAAAATGGTATGAACTTCGTACAAAGGAATTTAAGGTAGAGTTTCCAGAAAAAGGCTTTAAGTGGAATGAACTTGGAAAGCTTGCTGAACACTTTCATGAAACCTATAAAAACTGGTCCTATGAACAGCTACTCTCGGAATTTCAATCCACAACTCAGGAAATATTGGAGCTCATAAACTCATTGAGCAACGATGAGCTTTACGGACAGACTTGGTATAAAAGTTACAGCCTTGGAAGAATGATTCAATTTAATACTTCATCTCCAATGAAAAACATCCGCACAAAAGTGCGACGGTTTAAAAAGCAGATAAACACCGAGTAAAATTCACATAACAAGTAAATCCAGGTGACGCCTACGGCGCACCTGATGCGGGCGTT
>NZ_JBYVJU010000130.1:0-608 GCF_058147085.1 Parendozoicomonas sp. 209JJ7-1
GCCTGAGAGTGTGTATTTGTTGTAGATTTTTCCTCACTGAACTAGATAAATGATTAAATGGCGCTTTCTCACGGCAACAGAATTAATTTATAAAGTTCAATAAAGCCTTAAAAGTCTGTTTATTTAAAAGCCACACATTCTTGTTGTGAGAAAATTTTTGAAAACTTCCTTAACCCGGGATTTTCCATCCAGAAATCACAATTCTATCGTGAAAGGTTGTCTAACGTTTTGTGAGTGAACGCTAGTTTTTTCGTATAATTCCATATTATATGGATAAGCGACAAATCCTGGTTCTCGTGGCTGAGGGGTTACTTTCCGTTAAACACATTCCTTCTGAGAGAAGCGATTTTTAGGTACTCACCGTAGAGATCATTCTTATTAATATCGGCTCTCGAAATCACACTTCAATCCGTGTAATCTTCACAAATAAATATTGCACTGTCGTACATACAAGAAACTCAGCGACTGTACAAATATCACATAATCCAATTCACTTTGGTGGGCGGTAGCGTAGCTAAAAATCTCAACATTGCCGTTCATCTCGGCACGCATAACAAGCGCATCCAGGTGACGCCTTCGGCGCACCTGATGCGGGCGTTAGGTGAAGC
>NZ_JBYVJU010000131.1:0-603 GCF_058147085.1 Parendozoicomonas sp. 209JJ7-1
CTACTCTAACAGACTTTACTGTGTTCAGGTCAAACAGGCTCTGTTAACAATAGATGTTGGTTTACATATGGAAGTCAGTAAATATGCGGCATAGAGGGAATTTCTGATTTCTCTATGAATCACGTATAGCAAGACATATATTCTGTACTGAAGTACTACCAATATCTATTGTGAACAGAGCCGGTCAAACACATGTGATCAGACTAATTACAACAGTGTCCGCAACCAATCAATCCACAGGGATTACACTCGTGGCAGCTCTTGCTGCAGCAGTCGGAACAGTCACTATGACAGAACTGCCCACTCTGTGTGCAATTTCCACTCCGTAACTCTTCAGTCTCAGCCATGAGATGGGGTAAAGCCTGCCCATTCTGCAATACTGGATAGTCGCCATTTTGTGCAAATGTAGGGTTGGCCCATAACAAGGGCAGGAGCATAAGTGATAAACTGCGTCTTAACAGCTTTTGCCAAGTGGGAAAAGTCAGTTTGGAATGACTTTTTTTCATATTGATCACCACTCAAAGAAACAGAAGCAGTATTGCCTGGGGAAGTATAGGCGAAAATGCGAAAAGCAAATTGGATTGCTTCAGACCTTATCCAACT
>NZ_JBYVJU010000132.1:0-597 GCF_058147085.1 Parendozoicomonas sp. 209JJ7-1
TACCATCCTTAGCACCTCACCACCAATATATTGACTTACAGAGTGACTGGCTGATGCTTTTTAAAAACTGCCATAACTACGTTTTTCTTGCCATGCTAACAGCCTTGGCTACGTCAGCGTCCGCAGAAGTTTATATTCAATATACGACGGGCTTGGATATCATACATGTCCATTGTGATGGCCAGAAATTCAACCTCAACTTTAGCGGAGGTACTGCAACATGCCATCATCACGAGGGCATTTCCATTGAGGTGACTCCAGTCACCTATAATCCATTTGGCGTGCAGTGGTCAAACGGAGACGGCCACTGTGCAGATCATTGGAGCTATAAAGGTGATCACGCCATATGCACACCAGGTGATTTACAGGATGGCCATACATATAAGATTTTTTACTGGTCGGCTTTTGTAGATTTTTACTGGCTGAGGGATGCTTAATGCAGGAGTTGGCAGGAAAATAAAGACCATGGCCGTAAAGCTGTGCTAGATCGCCTCAGATCTCCATAACCCTGTATGTCAGCAAAACCCTGCCGTGTTCTTCCGCTGTCTGCACGGACAGAGGCGATATTATGTGCCATCCTTTGTTAGTCCCTCACCG
>NZ_JBYVJU010000133.1:0-595 GCF_058147085.1 Parendozoicomonas sp. 209JJ7-1
GTGGTGAGGGCTAAGGATGGCACACATATCGCCTCTGTGCGTGCAGACAGCGGAAGAACACGGCAGGGTTTTGCTGACATACAGGGTTATGGAGATTTGAGGCGATCTAGCACAGCTTTACGGCCACAGTCTTTATTTTCCTGCGAACTCCTGCATTAAGCATCCCTCAGCCAGTAAAAATTTACAAAAGCCGACCAGTAAAAAATCTTATATGTATGGCCATCCTGTAAATCACCTGGTGTGCATATGGCGTGATGATCACCTTTATACTTCCAGTGATGTGCACAGTGGCCGTCTCCGTTTGACCACTGCACGCCAAATGGATTCCAGGGGACTGGAGCCACCTCAATGGAAATGCCCTCGTGATGCTGGCATGTCACAGTAGCTCCGTTAATGTCGAGAGAGGTTTTATGGCCATCACAATAGACATATATCGTATCAATTCCCGTCGTATATTGAATATAAACTTCTGCGGGCGCTGACGTAGTCAAGGCTGTCAGCATGACAAGAAAAACGTAGTTATGGCAGTTTTTAAAAAGCATCAGAGAGTCACTCTGTCAGTCAATATATTGGTGGTGAGGGGCTAAGGATGGTG
>NZ_JBYVJU010000134.1:0-591 GCF_058147085.1 Parendozoicomonas sp. 209JJ7-1
AAAAGCCCTAGGACAGCAGCCAGACAAGGTCAGCCCTTCCTGAGAATATTCAACCCTGAAAGATATGATTCTTACCAGTCAATCATCGATCTTTTGAAATTATCTGCAAACCAGTGGAAATTGGAAAGGAAACTGATGGCAGAAAAAGAATGTCACTCTACGAGCTGCTTTGATCCGATAGTCGATTCTATATCCAGATCCAGTCTCCCAGATGGATTAGTATCGTTAATGAAACGGCTGACACTTCACGGTAAGCACCGCTGAACATTACGGGGGTGTGCTTCCACCGGCGAGCCGTCCTGCTGGTTAAGGGACAGGGCTTCTTGAAGGTTGGAGATGGACAGAGTACCTGTCACTTATCTCAAAAATCTGGTACACACAGAAGACATATGGGAGATACGGACTCAGGCTGGTAATAACATATTTCGCCTGCGTGGGTTCTTTGATGGCGATAACCTGATCGTTCTCAACCATGGTTTTCAGAAGAAAACGCAAAAGACACCGACTGAAGAAATAAAAACTGCCGAGAAAAGACGCAGAGAATATTTGCAAAGGAGGAAACGATGAGCGATTTACAGAACTATATCCGTG
>NZ_JBYVJU010000135.1:0-578 GCF_058147085.1 Parendozoicomonas sp. 209JJ7-1
CAATACGAAGTAAACTACTGCAACAATTGTGAATCTATACAGAGTTGGCCGTGCCAAGAAAATCGTTAATCTGCCAGCAAACTTACAGAGTTCTTCAAACCAACAAGCGCCCTACTCTGCACAGAGGCTGGCGTAACGAGCTTTCTCAGTAAATTTGTCGCAACAAACAAAATATCCGATTCAAAAAATTCCAGCGGCAAGTGCGTCAGGCACAGTTCTCAGCATCACAGGCTTGCTCAAACCAGCAAAATAATTATCGTCCAGCAAACTTACAGATCTGGTCAAACCAACAAGCGTCTTACTCTGCACGGCGGTGACGCAACGAGTTTTCTCAGCAAGTTTGTCGCAACAAACAAAATATCCGATTCAACAAATTCCAGCGGCAAGTGCGTCAGGCACAGTTCTCAGCATTACTGGCTTGCTCAACTCAGCAAAATAATTATCGTGCCAACAAATTCACAGATCGGGTCAAATCAATAAAATCAGCAGCGTGCCCAAAGCATAGGAAAACCGTGCAACCGGCCGCATGTAACAAGTGCATCCAGGTGACGCCTTCGGCGCACCTGATGCAGGCGTTA
>NZ_JBYVJU010000136.1:0-577 GCF_058147085.1 Parendozoicomonas sp. 209JJ7-1
TGCATCAGGTGCGCCGAAGGCGTCACCTGGATGCGCTTGTTATGTGAGCTTTATAAATTGAAACTTAAAACTAACAACTTAGTTATATATGATAACTTTTTGATGAACACAATAATGATAATCAAATCTATATTTTTAAGACATTTTTAATAACTACATCCCTTGTAGTTTGTCGAACTCATATCTTTAAGGAGGTTTCTATGAATGGGGCGTCAGCTATATCGAGATCAAGTTCTAGTGGTAGTATTAGCAGTGTTTCAACACCTGATTCAGAAACTTTTTTAATCAAAAGTGACGGCTTAGGTGAAGGTGACCAAAAAACACCTATGTTTACATGTAAAAAATGCACGGAAAAATTCGATAATAAGAATAAGTTAAAGTTTCATGAAGATAATAAAGGTGTGAAACTTTATAAGTGTAACTATGAATATTGCAATGCAGGTTTTACTTGTGTGGGGCTTCTAATCGAGCACAGGAAAATTCACCCACAGAATCCTTTAAACCCACCTCCAATTTTAGATCTGGCATAAAATTACTATAATCTGAACTGGATTTTTATGGTAAAGCACATAACGCC
>NZ_JBYVJU010000137.1:0-575 GCF_058147085.1 Parendozoicomonas sp. 209JJ7-1
CGCATCCAAGTGACGCCTTCGGCGCACCTGATGCGGGCGTTAGGTGCTAAACCAACATTGGAGTTAACTTCTAATTCTATGATGAGAAATCTTCTTTTAAGTATTTTGCTTCTTATCTCAACACAAGTTCTTGCGAATGTTGATCTTGTTAAAGTGGATAAATCTGAAAGGGTTATGTATTTGATGGATGGTGAGAAGATCGTGAAGGAATATACGATTTCTCTTGGTGGAAATCCCAAAGGCCACAAACAGCAAGAAGGCGATCAGAGAACTCCCGAGGGTACTTATACTCTCGACTACAAAAAAGAAGACTCGTCTTTTTATCGTGCAATGCATGTCAGTTACCCCAATAAATCGGATAATAAAAACGCCAAAGATAAAGGCATTGATCCGGGTGGGTTCATTATGGTTCACGGTCAAAGAAATTGGCTCGGTGGCCTTGCGTTCATTACACAAAACTTCGACTGGACAAATGGCTGTATCGCCATCACAAATGATGAAATGGATGAGTTCATGAATTTGGTTTCAGTCGGTACAAAAATAAAAATAGAGTGGTAGCAATCCGCACCTAACAA
>NZ_JBYVJU010000138.1:0-574 GCF_058147085.1 Parendozoicomonas sp. 209JJ7-1
TGTGGCTTCAGGCATTGTCATAATCATCACGGATAATTGAACTCGAAAAATCAAATGCCGGAATATTCAGACATATATGTTCTTTCTGAGAAAAGAGATAAAGACACAATCTATGACTTCCTAGAAAAATTTTTACCGCGTCGTGAAGAAAGTGCAGATGAGTATGAAATCCCACAATATTCAGAATCCCCTGAAGCTATTTTTTCTCATGCTGATGAACTATTAATCTACTGCTGCAAAAATAGAAATACCGAGCACACGATATATTGGCATGCACTAGAGAATAGAAAACCAGAACATGGAATAGTATTTTTCCTCAAAGACGGTAGGACCATCTATGGTTTATCTACAGATGCTAGCAACCAATCATATGCTGAAAGTTTACTGAAAAGTTTGAAAAACCTTCTTGGATCGGAGTTAGGTTACATTGGACATGAGGCTTCACTAGACGTCGAGAATCTAGAGCAGTTTGAAAAGGCTGTTAAAACATACAAGCAGCAACGAAACTAGTGAAACATAAAATATCACTATCTAAATACCAGCCACATAACAAGTAAATCCATGTGACGCCTAC
>NZ_JBYVJU010000139.1:0-557 GCF_058147085.1 Parendozoicomonas sp. 209JJ7-1
ACAGCGCTTTTGTCCTGTATGAGCACGTTCACTGTCACATTGCTGATGCCCTCTGCCGGATGGTCCTGTAATCCATACACTCAGCTTTATATAGGAAATGAAACATTTTTCGACATAGGCGTCTGGGCTGCGGTTCCCAAGAAAGACAAGACCGGGAAAATCGTAGGCTACAAAAGTGGTGAACTCCTGTGCCCCTATTTTTCTATGCTTTCAACTTGCTGTGCAGATTTGAACAAAGGTCCGTTTCTGGTCGGGGTCGATTTTGCACCCTTTAACTATACCATTATTGACAAGGAGCATGTCCTGAGGACGGGGCGTGTGCTGATGGGGATGCATGGCCTATATCCATTCATGGACAGACATGCTTCAGCATTTAATGCCCAATGCGATTGGAATCACCAGGCGGTGCTTATTAATGCGCTGGATACAGCCGTTGACGTGAGTCTGTCATTCCTGGGTTATCACTCTTCACATATTACTCCAATGGGCGGGAGAACCTGCATAACAAAAGATGAAGCGAACCCGAATCTTACAGTTTTCTACAGGGACACATATGA
>NZ_JBYVJU010000140.1:0-555 GCF_058147085.1 Parendozoicomonas sp. 209JJ7-1
CTGCATCAGGTGCGCCGAAGGCGTCACATGGATGCTCTTGTTACACGGCTGTTTGCATAAACTTTGAGTATTTTATTGCTGTGACCAGGACAATTTTGTTGTATTTTTACTCGAAGAATGCTGCTTGAAACCATGTGTAATGTAAAATCTTATAGCTGGATTTGAGTTTAAAACACTAACTTCAACTTTTCGCCCGCTGATTTGAGCTATATTCTTTATCTTGGAAATGATGTAAGAACCAACTTTATTATTTTGGTGCGATGGCTCCACAAGTATCATTTCCAGAAATATTGATTCCCCATCTTGCTTGATATAGTAAGCAGCAATATCTTGCTTTGGGTTTGAATGATTGTGAAATTTTCTGAAGGAAGGTTTTTTCTGAAACCATTACTTTGAAAGTCTTCATCCCAACCATATTCATTCTGAACATATTTCTTCATGGTTTCTTTATACAAAGAATAGATCCAATCAGAGTCGGATTGTTTACCTTTTCTTGATTTTATCATTCATAAAACTTCAAAGATTGCACGATGCTGGTTTATGCCGTGTAACGCC
>NZ_JBYVJU010000141.1:0-554 GCF_058147085.1 Parendozoicomonas sp. 209JJ7-1
TTCCAATTAACCGTTCTATTTCTTTTTCAGCCTCTTGAACATTTGGCAAAGCAAAAAACCGTAATCAGTTGTATTTTTATCGTCATCGCTATCTGTATGGTGACTTCTCGATAAAATTAAATCACCACTACCATTTAACCTAACTGTTTTATCTAAAACAGCAATATTTTCAGGGAAAAAATTCTCTATTTTTACATTATTAAAAATTTTAAGGATAAAGGCTCTTTTGGTCGTTACCACATACAATGAATTTTTTGCTTTATACCACTCAATTAATGGACTAATAAATAAACAGATACCGATTAAATAAAACGGAATCATAAATATCATGATTTGAATAGGTTGCTCTTGATTAAAGCTCTTTTCCCAAGCTAGCCAAAGGAATGAATTCCACGGTATTCCGAATAAAAATGAACCTATAGCGTTTTGCATACTATAAAGGCTATTAGGTCTAGTAGACCAACGAACACTCTCATCTATTTTAAGCTCTCGTTTAACAGCAGATTCAAATTTTTCAGGAACTATCGACATGAGACTCCATTCACTTTGGAACA
>NZ_JBYVJU010000142.1:0-538 GCF_058147085.1 Parendozoicomonas sp. 209JJ7-1
ACTTGTTATGTGCGTGTTCTGGATTTATAAGGTACAACGAAATTAAAAACAGCTTATAGTGTATTATTGCTTTCAAAATCGATGGCTAAATTTAATATTTGATTTTGTATTTATAACGAACAGGATAATTTGTCTAAAAGACCCCAGATTAATAATGAAATCACTAAAAGCCAACTGATTATAACAAATCTATTTCGTGCTCTAAAATTTCCAACGTGCTGAAGTTCTGGATTATGTGGGACTATCATCGGGAAACCCAAAAAATAATTTATGTTTTGGGTGATTATATATAAAAGACTTATAGAAACTACCCACGGTCTGCCTTCATCAGATGGACATTGCCAGACAGTAGCCGATTGATATAAAGCAGATCCAAATATAATAACAAGCGTCCATTTGAAAAGTGATTTGTGTCTAAGAATAATGCTTCGAATGACCTAACTCCTTAGATAAACAAATTGAAGAATATAATTTTTGCTCATCTGAAAATTATGATATTCAGGATGAGAGTGATGCTGCCAAATTAGCACATAACGCC
>NZ_JBYVJU010000143.1:0-535 GCF_058147085.1 Parendozoicomonas sp. 209JJ7-1
TGGGCGTATCGGCATCAGGATCGTAGACCGTATGGAGCTTGATACCGGATTTTGTGCCTCGGAATTTGGCCCATTCAAACTGGTTGATGTTGAGGTCAATGGTTGTGGAATCAATCAGCCGTACCAGTTCTGACGCAGCCTTGGGAGGCAGAGCCCCTCTGACCTTCGACAGGAGATAGTAGAAGGCTTCCATGAAGATGGCAGCGGATCGATTGCTGTTGGCATCCGACAGGGATGACCGTCTGATCTGTTCAACACCAAGGTGGTAATGATGATTGCGTTTGGTGTTGAAGTTCTCCTCCAGATCTCGCAGAGAAGAACGGCCTGTCAGCTGGGCAAACATCATGGCGACAAGCTGTGTCCAGCACGACAATGTCCGTATGCGGTAATCTCCATTATGCCGATCAACAGCTTTCTGGAATTGGTGATTGGGCAATTCTTTGAGTAACTGATGAAAAACGCTGTTAAGATGCTTCATGCCTGTTCTTTCAGGGAAAACGCATGAAATCCTTTGGTATCACTGGGGTGAGGGGAC
>NZ_JBYVJU010000144.1:0-529 GCF_058147085.1 Parendozoicomonas sp. 209JJ7-1
GGCGTTATGCGTCTTGAGTCAAACTTCGAGAATCTCAGCATTAAATGAAGGATATTTATTTATAGGCAGATCATAAAAAATACACTCACCTTGCATCAATAGAAAATCGTAAATTCAAATCACTACTTCACTTTTAACTCAAGAAAATAATTTGGATAGTTTGTGGAAATTACAGCTAAGAAAATATCAAAGTCATCCCTTTTCAAAATATATTTCATTGGAATAGCTGGAGGTTTTTTTGCACTATTTTTAATCTTCGGTATTATGGCTATTTTTGGGGCTGAAACCGTAAAATGGAACAATGAACCCATTACGGGATTTATGGGTCTCGCTACTGCATTGCTAATGTGGCCAATCTTTAGCTTTATTTTTTCGGGTTTTCTGTGGCTAGTAAGCATTATTGGCTTATGGATATATTCATTATTCCGCCCTATCAACGTCACGTTTAAAGATGTAATCTCTCAGAAAGAGAGCAACGCATAACAAGTAAATCCAGGTGACGCCTACGGCGCACCTGATTTAGGCGTTA
>NZ_JBYVJU010000145.1:0-528 GCF_058147085.1 Parendozoicomonas sp. 209JJ7-1
GCTGTCAAAGTCCAGCAAGTCATTTCTTTCTTCTGGTTCAGTGAAACCGTCAGGAAAAATAGTGAAACTGTCGTTAACGTCTAGAGTTAGGTTCAGTGAAGCTGGCTCAGGTTTTAGCGTTTTTTCCTTGTGCCATGCCAGCCCTGATTTTTCAGTCAATGGCTGGTTTTTCATAGGCTGGCAGGAAAGTTCATCAACAGTGTTTTCTCATAAGCCAGCAGTCGGCAGCCGAGGTAACCCTGTAAGGAAACATTCTTCAGTTTTATCGTATCGTGAAGTTTCATTGTTCATGGTTTGCTGGCGATTGAGTTCAACGTAAATATTTTTCGAGTTAGCCGGTGCAAAGTTCCGGATTTTTGGTGGCATTCCATGCCACATCACTGTCATCAAACAACCGGCATCAGCATTGGTGTTTTTGCTTTCATCATGCGCCAGCTCCAATGAGAGCCGAGGCTATGAAAGTAGGGCAAAAAGGCTTAAGTTCAAGAGTAGAAAAAACAGCTAACAAGTAAATCCAGGTGACGCCTA
>NZ_JBYVJU010000146.1:0-527 GCF_058147085.1 Parendozoicomonas sp. 209JJ7-1
CCTGAATTGTGAAAGATCACCTTGCTATTGAGTTTGTAGCTCAGTTGGTTAGAGCGTGCCCCCTGCTTTTTATCGGGAGAGGGTGAGGTCGTAAGGCTGTTCTAGTGAACGTGCTTCAAATCGCAGTTTGGGTCTGTAGCTCAGTTGGTTAGAGCGCACCCCTGATAAGGGTGAGGTCGGCAGTTCGAGTCTGCCCAGACCCACCACTTTACGAAGTGACCAGGCTGCATTAGCAAAACAGAGGGGCCTTAGCTCAGCTGGGAGAGCGCCTGCCTTGCACGCAGGAGGTCAGCGGTTCGATCCCGCTAGGCTCCACCACTTACTCTTCGCTGTGAAGCGATAATAGAGAAGCCAAAATTGAATGCATCAGTGTTGAATGTCGATGTGTTGAATTTTGGTTTTTTTATGAAAAGCCATTGAAATCGTTCCAGACGATTTTAGTACTTCCTCCCTCCGTGGAGGTCGTCTGATCTTTAAAAATATGGAATCTGTCAACACATACATGCAAATGTATGTTTAGTTGCTGA
>NZ_JBYVJU010000147.1:0-526 GCF_058147085.1 Parendozoicomonas sp. 209JJ7-1
ACGGCGCACCTGATTTAGGCGTTAGGGCAATAAGCCAACCTTCAAGCACATCATAAACCAATAGAAGTAGAATTAGATGATTACAACTGAAGAAATTGAAAACATAGCAACGGAAGATTTAAAAAAATATGATGATATTGAAATCATTCTTCTGAAAGGTCACTTGGTACTTGAACAAGCATTAAATCAATTGCTAGCGGCACATGGCTTAGAGCAGCGCCACTTAGATTCCATGAATTTAATGTTTGCTAAACGCCTTGAACTAGCAATGGCTATTGATAGTAGAACAACGAATCTTATTTATAAGAATCTCAAAGAGATAAATCGGATAAGAAATAAGTTAGCACACAAAATATTTTTTGATGTATACCATGATGATTTAAAAAAGTGGGCTTGTGATGTTTTAGAATATACTCCAAAAACCTTAAACACACAGAGAACATACAAAAATCATACTATCAAAGCTATCTCTTTACTTACAGGGCAGGTTTTAGGTATTGCAGATGTTGTGAAGTCATTGAAACAA
>NZ_JBYVJU010000148.1:0-522 GCF_058147085.1 Parendozoicomonas sp. 209JJ7-1
TAATAATCAATCAGATGAAACTGCGAGACCTACAAATTAACCATCTTCTAGCTGTGATATAGTTCAAAGAAGTATTCCAATATCATTAGGTTGTGTTAGCTCATATTAGTGTTCGAGAAATACATGTATTGCTAAGAACGCACAGTTTTCTGTTAAGTTTATTTGAGCAATTTTATGTTCCTGAAACTAGGTTACTGCCCTTTGAGCGTTTAGGATGCTGACCCATAATGCCCATTAGGCACTTCTCACAGTAAAATCCAGCTTCAGCTCCAGCATGAGTACCTAGGTATTCGTAGTATTTTATGAAGGTAGGTAAGTCGTGCTGTTTTCTCAGTTCTTCAGGCGCTAGTATGCAATCAAAGTATACCCACACATTACAGCCTCCCCAAGCTTTACCTCGATAAGTTTCCTTAATGCCAGCATTTTTCAGGCCTTCCATAAGAGGTTCTAAATATTTACAGAACATAATAATAATTCAAGCTGGTCAAATTTCTTGCAGAACGCTAATGCTGAGGGTGTGTG
>NZ_JBYVJU010000149.1:0-522 GCF_058147085.1 Parendozoicomonas sp. 209JJ7-1
AGATGCGTGAACAGCCTTCGGCATAATCTGAAGGCGGTTTTTCTCTTGGGTACGCATACCCAGGAGTTGCTTGCGACGAATCAGTAAATCCTTGATAAGACGGGACTTTTCATCGGATAACGGACGAACATCAGGCTGGATTTTTGCTGCATACAGAGCGATGACCTTGGCATCGACTTTATCCGTCTTAGCCAGCACCCCTATCACTTTGGCAAAGTTCCTGACTTTGACCGGATCCGCCACTACGATGGGCAGCGAAGCTCTATCACAGGCAAAAACAAACGCACTTTCGTGGCGACCCGTGGCTTCGACAACAACACGTTCCGGCTGCATCTCAACAAGCACCTCAACCAGCGAGCGAATGGCTACTTCGGTGTTATCCATCTGCTGATGAAAGCCCTGAGGATGGAAATAAACATCCAGCTTGGACTTGCCAACATCAATGCCAATGTAAGTCGATTCTTTGCTTTTTGTGTTCTTCATTATAAGCTGACTCTGCCTTGCTATACGGGCTCGAGGCCC
>NZ_JBYVJU010000150.1:0-514 GCF_058147085.1 Parendozoicomonas sp. 209JJ7-1
CATCTTTTGTTATGCAGGTTGTCCCGCCCATTGAAGCAATATTTGAAGAGTGATAACCCAGGGATGACAGACTCACGTCAACGGCTATATCCAGCGCATTAATAAGCACCGCCTGATGCTTCCAATCGCATTTGGCATTAAATGCTGAAGCATATCTGTTCATGACTGGATATAGGCCATACAGCGTCATCAGCACACGCCCCGTCCTCTGGACGTGTGCCTCGTTAATAATTGTATAGTTATAGGGTGCAAAATCGACCCCGACCAGAAACGGGCCTTTGTTCAAATCTGCACAGCAATTTGAAAAGCCAGAAAAATAGGGGCACAGGACTTTACCCCTGTCGTAGTCTACGATTTTCCCGGTCTTGTCTTTCTTTGGAACCGCAGTCCAGACGCCTATGTTGGTCAATTTTCCATTTTCTATAAGGAGCTGAGTGTATGGATTACAGGACCATCCGGCAGAAGGCATCAGCAATGTGACAGTGAACGTGCTCATACAGGACAATAGCACTGC
>NZ_JBYVJU010000151.1:0-514 GCF_058147085.1 Parendozoicomonas sp. 209JJ7-1
CAAAAGAACTACTAATAAAAGTTGTTGATCCACTCTAATTTTCCTTTTTACACATCATTGTAAAATACAACGGATTTGTTTGATGAGGGCCTAACGCCCAAATCAGGTGCGCCGAAGGCGTCACCTGGATTTTCTTGTTATGTTGCTTTTGCTTCCAGTGATTTTTAACGTTTGAACCAACCATAAATGCTTGGGTTTACTATAAACTTGCCAACCATAATGAACCCAAACTCTGCGCTGGCGTTGCACAAATACTGAACTCAGCTGCCAGCTATGATGAACTTCGGACAACCACAAATGACAAACTTTGCAGCTGCCACAGTAAACTGTTGAGACATTCATTCTGAACTATTTGGGCAGCATGGAAATGCGGTAAACCTGATTGCTGGCATTGCACAATGCTGATTTTTGTTCGCTCGCAACTCTAATCGCCAGCTTCTGGAAATTCAGCAAACCATTCTCGCCTATTCTGATGAACAGGCAGATTGAACTTCCAAACTTCCTTGATGCAACA
>NZ_JBYVJU010000152.1:0-509 GCF_058147085.1 Parendozoicomonas sp. 209JJ7-1
TAACCTTTGACAGTTGGCCGATGATTTCATCGTTTAAAGTTGGTAACGACTGTGCAAACTGAAGTGTGTCTAATTTACCGTATTTCATTGCTGACTGACCAGTTAGCTTTAGCCTAGGATTTGCCCCCAAGTTGATTAGAGATTTTACTGCAATTGGATCGGAGTAAAGAACTGCTGCATGCAGCGGCGTTAACCCTAGACTATCTCTTTGATTCACATCTTCGCCACACCTAGATAGAGTTGTTAATACAAAATCGAAGTTATCAGATAGCATTTCACGCCCAGCTACAACTGCACCATATATCGAATTAGGCTCAACTTCATGGAGACTTATCCTAGGACAAGTTTCAAGCCACAACTTGCTGGCTTTCTCAGTAACACCATCATTTGATAGATAATGTAAATGATAACCAAACTCTTGATCAGAATATTCGTAAATCGAGAAAGTAATTCCAAAAAATATGAGAAGAAGAACTATGGATTTTTTCACTGAACTTCCTTGGTTACCC
>NZ_JBYVJU010000153.1:0-509 GCF_058147085.1 Parendozoicomonas sp. 209JJ7-1
TCCGCAGCTTCGGTACATGATTTGAGCCCCGTTACATCTTCCGCGCGGGCCGACTCGACTAGTGAGCTATTACGCTTTCTTTAAAGGGTGGCTGCTTCTAAGCCAACCTCCTAGCTGTTTTAGCCTTCCCACATCGTTTCCCACTTAATCATGTTTAGGGACCTTAGCTGGCGGTCTGGGTTGTTTCCCTCTTGACGACGGACGTTAGCACCCGCCGTCTGTCTCCTACGCTCGTACTCCACGGTATTCGGAGTTTGCATCGGGTTGGTAAGTCGGGATGACCCCCTAGCCGACACAGTGCTCTACCCCCGTGGGTAATACGTAAGGCGCTACCTAAATAGCTTTCGGGGAGAACCAGCTATCTCCGGGCTTGATTAGCCTTTCACTCCGATCCACAAGTCATCCGCTGGCTTTTCAACGACAGTCGGTTCGGTCCTCCAGTTGGTGTTACCCAACCTTCAACCTGCCCATGGATAGATCGCCCGGTTTCGGGTCTACACCTTGCAACT
>NZ_JBYVJU010000154.1:0-495 GCF_058147085.1 Parendozoicomonas sp. 209JJ7-1
TACAGGGTTATGGAGATCTGAGGCGATCTAGCACAACTTTACGGCCATGGTCTTATTTTCCTGCCAACTCCTGCATTAAGCATCCCTCAGCCAGTAAAAATTTACAAAAGCCGACCAGTAAAAAATCTTATATGTATGGCCATCCTGTAAATCACCTGGTGTGCATATGGCGTGATGATGATCACCTTTATAGCTCCAATTATGTGCACAGTGGCCGTCTCCGTTTGACCACTGCACGCCAATTGGTTCCCAGACGCCTGCCTCCACCTCAATGGAAATGCCCTCGTGATGCTGGCATGTCACAGTATCTCCGTTAATGTTGAGGGAGGTTACATGGCCATCACAATAGACATGTATTATATCCACTCCCGTCGCATATTGAATATAAACTTCTGCGGGCGCTGACGTAGCCAAGGCTGTCAGCATGGCAAGAAAAACATAGTTATGGCAGTTTTTAAAAAACATCAGCCAGTCACTCTGTAAGTCAATATATTG
>NZ_JBYVJU010000155.1:0-493 GCF_058147085.1 Parendozoicomonas sp. 209JJ7-1
ATAAACAGCGTCCTGAAATTGTTGGATAAACAGATTGATAAGGTCACTGAGAAACTGAATATTCTTGTACAACAGGAGCAACGCTGGCGTGTTCCTATGGAGATACTGACGAGTACACCAGGTGTCGGACAGGTGCTTGCCTACACATTGCTCAGCGAACTTCCAGAACTGGGCAGGCTCAACCGAAAAGAGATTGCTTCGTTGGTAGGCCTGGCCCCAATGAACAGAGAAAGCGGAAGCTATGCCGGTAAACGCCGTATTCGGGGAGGGCGCTCGCGGGTGCGTACAGTGCTGTTTATGTCGATGCTGTCATCGATCCAGTGCAACCTGGTTTTCAAGGCTCAGTACGAGCGTATGAAAGCAGCCGGCAAGCTTCCAAAAGTGGCTCTGATAGCCTGTATGCGCAAGATGATCGTGACCTTGAATACCATGGTGAAAAACGGAACTCGCTGGGGCGAAAATCTGGCTTAAATACTTGACGGAGAACCACAGT
>NZ_JBYVJU010000156.1:0-492 GCF_058147085.1 Parendozoicomonas sp. 209JJ7-1
CGTCCTCGTCGGAGAGCCTTTGGGATTCAAACAACTTGATATTTTCCTGATTGATGGCCATACCTTCTGTCCCTTTTAACATAATTGTGGTGAGGAAGAGTTCTATGAAAAGAGTTGGTTCACAGGCTGCATTTTCCTATGCACTATTTTTCCTCAGCCTGTTGGTGGTTCTTTTGATGCAGGCCGGGCTTGGGAGAGCCGACTGGAGGGGTGCGCCAGATTGGGAAGGGGAGCCTGATTTCAATCAGACATACCCTCAAGAACACCAGTTCCTGGCCGCCTGTCGGCAAGGGCGTGTTGATATTGTGGAATACTGGTTGGCTCAGGAGGGTTTTAACCCCAATGAGGAGTTTGTCAGCGGCGCAAGCAAGGAAAAGATATCAGGTCTGTATATGGCGGTTAATTGTGGTCATTCTGAGGTCGTTCGTATACTCGTTGATGCCGATGGGGTTGATGTGAATCAAACCTTGAAGGGAGCCACACCTCTGTTCC
>NZ_JBYVJU010000157.1:0-490 GCF_058147085.1 Parendozoicomonas sp. 209JJ7-1
GGCGTTAGGCGAAGCAAAGGCAACTTCAACTTTGAAAAGTAACATCCTTTATTGTGTTGGCTGGCGTTGGGAGAGATTGGAGTTTTTCCCCTGAGTTGCGCCGCAATTTAAATTTGTGTCGGTGTCGAGTAAAGCGTTTGCGGCGTTTTAGCTCTGTGTTCTGGCCTTCGAGTTGCCAACGCCAGCATAGCGATTGTGCAAAAGTCACCAGGCAAACAACTGTGTCCAACCTTGAAAAAACATCGGCTTTATTGTGCAAGGCTGGCAACAAACATCTGAGCTCATTCCTTTTTAGGTAGCGCCGTCTATGTTTCGTAAAAGTTTACAGCCTATGCCGTTTAAATCTTGTGCAAGGCATTCGTGTCATGCCAGCCAAAACAAAGTGCACACGGCGTTTCTACATATCGTTGTAGGCAAATTCCGTGTAAACCTGGTAAGCGCCTAACAAGCGCATCCAAGTGACGCCTTCGGCGCACCTGATGCGGGCGTT
>NZ_JBYVJU010000158.1:0-489 GCF_058147085.1 Parendozoicomonas sp. 209JJ7-1
GTAATGCTGAGAACTGTGCCTGACATATTTGCCGCTAGAACTTGTTGAACCGGATATTACATTTGTTGTGACAAACTTGCTGAGAAAGCTTGTTACGCCAGTCGCCGTGCAGAGTAGGGCACTTGTTGGTTTGACCAGCTCTGTAAGTTTGCTGGTACGATAATTATTTTGCTGGTTTGAGCAAGACTGTGATGCTGAGAATCGTGCCTGCGCACTTGCCGCTGGAATTTGTTGAACCGGATATTTCGTTTATTGTGACAAACTTGCTGAGAAAGTTCGTTGCGCCAGCAGATGAAAAAGATTCTCGATTTTTGTCATGTACGCCAAAGCTGGTAAAGCTTGTTGCACATTCCTTATTTTGTTGGTTTGAACAAGCCTGTGCGTGCTACCTGTAAATGAGAATCTCTCTGGTGAATTTTTTGAATGCTGGCACATTCGTTATTTAACTATCAAATGGGATTTGCTTAAGGTTCTTCGGTTTTCAGCATG
>NZ_JBYVJU010000159.1:0-484 GCF_058147085.1 Parendozoicomonas sp. 209JJ7-1
GTGACGCCTTCGGCGCACCTGATGCGGGCGTTACATGCTCACAACAGTCTAAATCTCGGTTTCAATCAAAGAATTAAATTTAAAAAGAATATGACAGTAACTGAAATTTTTGGCAGTCAGATATTGATGTTAGCCGTATTCCTGCCCTACTTTGTCATTACATTCATCTATGAACAAGTGATTAGGACTGAAGCTAGAATTCAAAATAAGAGCATAAAAGGACTGACATATATCACCTTTGGATTAATTATCTTTCCAATGGTAAATATTATGCGTTTTAAAGCAAAGGAAATATCACCACGAGCAGGGAAATACGCTTATATATTAGGTATATATCATTATTTCATGATCTCAGTATTTTTGTTGTCAGTCTACACAGGATTTAAAATCAAATAAGTCAGAATGAACATACTGAAAAAGACGAATAAAACCTTATAGAGCAACATTCATAACAACAAATCAGCAAAAAGTAACAGCATGCATG
>NZ_JBYVJU010000160.1:0-484 GCF_058147085.1 Parendozoicomonas sp. 209JJ7-1
CCTAACAAGCGCATCCAAGTGACGCCTTCGGCGCACCTGATGCGGGCGTTAGGCGAAGCTGAGTAAACTTCAAGTCTGATAAATTAGCATTCTTTATTGTGTTGGCTGGCGTTGGGAGAGATAGGAGTTGTTTCCCCGAGTTACGCCGCAATTTAAATTTCTATCGTCGTCGAGTAAAGCGCTTGCGGCGTTTTAGCCCCGAGTTCAGACCTTTCAGTTGCCAACGCCAGCATAATCATTGTGCATAAATCACCAGGCAAACAACTATGTTCAACCTTAAACAAGCATCGGCTTTATTGTGCAAGGCTGGCTAAAAACATCGAAGTTCATTCCTTCGAGTCGCGCCGCTATAAAAATCTGTACTTTCTTTAAGCCCACCGCTTGCGGCGTTAAGTCTTGTGTCCATACATTCGTGCAGCCAGCCACAAACAAAGTGTAAACATCGTATCGTGGTGCGGCAATTTCAGTGCAAACCGGGTAAGCG
>NZ_JBYVJU010000161.1:0-482 GCF_058147085.1 Parendozoicomonas sp. 209JJ7-1
GGGCGTTATGCGGAAAAGCCAAGTTCGCGCCAAGCAATAAGTTAAGGAAGAGTTCGTAAAGGAAAGCATCCTATTATGTCTGTTATAACTTTCTTCTACAGTTTTAGAGAAAAATTCCCTGATATTTCCTTACGGGCAGATAAGGAATACGATTTTTATAGTGATGATATTGATTCAACGACAGCTCATTGTTGGTTTGAGAGTGTTGCAAATGTACTCAACAAAAAAATGCACTTCCAAAATGACTTAGATCAGTTCGAAAAAGTATGCATTCATCTTTCTCAGAGCTTAAACACTGCAAGTGATGATGTAAAAAACTGTATAGATGTATCATTTACTGAAAATCTCTTTTGGAGCATTCCCAGAGATAAAGTAAAACCCTACTGGGATTTACTACCACAATCGTTGAAGTCCTTATATCTTAATTTTCATGGCAAGCCACCAACAAACACATAAACCGAGTAAATTTCCGCATAACAAGT
>NZ_JBYVJU010000162.1:0-477 GCF_058147085.1 Parendozoicomonas sp. 209JJ7-1
GCACTATACATCCACGTCAAACCCAAATGGGAGTATGTTTGATGCTTATCAAAATCAAGAATCGTAAAGATATTTTCAGCTATCGAATTAGTGATTTCATTGCAGAAGGGTGCAATATCACTAACCCAGAAGCTATAAATCACGAATATTTAATAAACCTTAATGCCATCGGTATTTTCAAGTTTTATGATAATTTCAATAATCAGTACACCTTCTCAGAAGATGTACTGAAAGATTGCAAGCAGAGCATAGTTTTTGCTGTTGGCAATGATTATGAAGTTTTAGCCTTTAATGAAAGTGCCGGTGGTGAATACCAAAGAATAAAGCGCGAGTTGAAAAAACACTTTGGCCTTGAGGATGAAGATATTCAAAAATCTAGAGAAAATAGCCAAAGCCTTCTAATGGAAGTACTGTCAAACTGATGCTTCATGTTTTGTTGCATGCTGAGAGTTCACGAGTGCTAACAAGTGCATCCAG
>NZ_JBYVJU010000163.1:0-471 GCF_058147085.1 Parendozoicomonas sp. 209JJ7-1
TGATATAGGAAATGAAACAGTTGTCAACATGGGCGTCTGGGCTGCGGTTCCCAAGAAAGACAAGACCGGGAAAATCGTAGACTACAACAGGAGTGAACTCCTGTGCCCCTATTTTTCTGGCCTTTCATATTGCTGTGCAGATTTGAACAAAGGCCCGTTTCTGGTCGGGGTCGATTTTACACCCTTTAACTATACCATTATTAATGAGGCACACGTCCAGAGGACGGGGCGTGTGCTGATGGGGCTGCATGGCCTATATCCATTCATGGACAGACATACTTCAGCATTTAATGCCCAATGCGATTGGAATCATCAGGCGGTGCTTACCAGTGCGTTGGATATAACCGCTCAGGTGAGCCTGTCAACAGAGGGTTATCACTCTTCACATATTGCTCCAATGGGCGGGAGAACCTGCATAACAAAAGATGAAGCGAACCCGAATCTTACAATTTTCTACAGGGACGCACATGG
>NZ_JBYVJU010000164.1:0-464 GCF_058147085.1 Parendozoicomonas sp. 209JJ7-1
CACTTGTTAGGCGCATCCACTTTTTTACACAAGATACTGAATATTTTGGTTGTTATGCTTTGGGTTCAAATGACTCTGGACAAAGCAGCACAGTGCCATCACATTTAAAAGCTGGGCATATAATATCCAGCTTTTCGGTGCCATCTAGAATATACCAGCCTTGATTGTAATACTCAGACTTATCTATACGTTCGTAAAGCATATCTGTTTCAGGCTCAATTTCACATATATGTTCAATATTTATTAGTGCATCGATGGCAGTAGATATACAGATAAACTTATATAACTCATCATGCAAATGAGGTAAGTCATCATCAAATTCAATATAAGAAATCCAGTTGTGATTGAAACTTTCTTTAGATAGCGATCCGATAATGATATTTTTAAAAAATAGATTTTTCATAGGACGATGTTGACGGTTTCTGAGCGCCTAACGCCCGCATCAGGTGCGCCGAAGGCGTCAC
>NZ_JBYVJU010000165.1:0-464 GCF_058147085.1 Parendozoicomonas sp. 209JJ7-1
TCTCTTTTGTTATGCAGGTTCTCCCGCCCATTGAAGCAATATTTGAAGAGTGATAACCCATGGATGACAGACTCACGTCAACGGCTATATCCAGCGCATTAATAAGCACCGCCCCATACCCCCACTGGCATTGGGAATCCCATGCTGAAGTATGTCTGTCCATGAATGGATATAGGCCATGCAGCCCCATCAGCACACGCCCCGTCCTCAGGACATGCTCCTTGTCAATAATGGTATAGTTAAAGGGTGCAAAATCGGCCCCGACCAAAAACGGGCCTTTGTTCAAATCTGCACAGCAAGTTGAAAAGCCAGAAAAATAGGGGCACAGGACTTTACCCCTGTCGTAGTCTACGATTTTCCCGGTCTTGTCTTTCTTTGGAACCGCAGCCCAGACGCCTATGTCGACAAATGATTCATTTCCTATATCAAGCTGAGTGTATGGATTACAGGACCATCCGGAAGAG
>NZ_JBYVJU010000166.1:0-460 GCF_058147085.1 Parendozoicomonas sp. 209JJ7-1
ATAGCACGCACAGGCTTGTTCAAACCAACAAAATAAGGAATGTGCAACAAGCTTTACCAGCTTTGGCGTACATGACAAAAATCGAGAATCTTTTTCATCTGCTAGCGCAACGAGATTTCTCAGCAAGTTTGTCGCAACAAACGCAATATCCGGTTCAACAAATTCCAGCGGCAAGTGCGCAGACACAATTCTCAGCATCACAGGCTTGCTCAAACCAGCAAAATAATTATCGTGCCAGCAAACTTACAGAGCTGGTCAAACCAACAAGCGCCCTACTCTGCACGGCGACTGGCGCAACGAGCTTTCTCAGCAAGTTTGTCTCAAGAAATGTAATATCCGATTCAACAAGCTCCAGCGGCAAGTATGTCAGGCACAGTTCTCAGCATTACAGGCTTGCTCAAATCAGCAAAATAATTATCGTGCCAGCAAATTTACAAATTTGGTCAAACCAACAAAATCA
>NZ_JBYVJU010000167.1:0-456 GCF_058147085.1 Parendozoicomonas sp. 209JJ7-1
TAACGCCCGCATCAGGTGCGCCGAAGGCGTCACCTGGATGCGCTTGTTACATGCGTAGTAAATTTATATCTCTCAAAGGTATTCTTTTGAAAATATTTCTGAATAAATTAATGGCTTCTAAATGTTGTTACATAACACCTTATTTTTTGAGAGATATTAATGTCTAAATTAAAAGTCAAGAAAGTATGCCTTTTAAAAATATGATTCCACCAATAATTAAAAATAGCCATCCGCCAATTTTACCCATACTTCCATAAGACTTAGAATCGTTTATAGGAGTAATATAGTGAATCAATCCTAATAAAATAAGGAGGAAACCAAAAAATTCAGGGCTTATATCTGACTCCATATTTTCCACTTCTGATCAGAGTTTCGATGATACATTTTCTCAAAGGATGAGCGTGATAGCTAGTGGAAGCATGTAACGCCCGCATCAGGTGCGCCGAAGGCGTCACC
>NZ_JBYVJU010000168.1:0-453 GCF_058147085.1 Parendozoicomonas sp. 209JJ7-1
GGTTTCCCAATTATGGATAGAGCAGAAATAATCGGAAAGTGGAGCATCAATGCAGCATTCGAGGAGGATCTCTCAAATGATAAACAGCTTCACTTTCATGAGAATGGCACGGGGTGTGTAGTTGGCGGAGACGAAGTCGTCCTTAATTACGAGTGGAGTATTTCACAAGACGGTACCGATATCCTTATCGGCAATAATACTACCCCGGATGGCGAGCCTTGCGGTAAAAGAATGCTAATGGAATCAGGTGCAGCATTAAGTACAGAGTCATTTCCAAGAGGCGAGTTTAATGTGCTGAATTTTACAAAGTTCTCATTGCCATTCGGGTTGCGAAAGTTTGCAAAGCTATAAACCTAACAAGGCGTTGCAGACGGACAGTTTGTTCCGCGGCTCAAATGTGTTGTCGCTACGCTGTAACACATTTGCTCAGCTCCACAAACTGCCGCTGAACTT
>NZ_JBYVJU010000169.1:0-423 GCF_058147085.1 Parendozoicomonas sp. 209JJ7-1
ACCCCCTGGGGCTGGCTGAGATTGCTGGTCTGATAACCCGTTTCAGGGAAAACAAGAGGGTTATTTTCGCTCTTTTCAATGTATTAGATTCTGGCAGCACTCCCCCTGGCGTTGTGCTCAATGCGGTCCAGATGGAACGCAATGACATGTTCATAATACAGCGCTTCAAGTTGATGCTGACGGGTGTCGATCAGAGCAGGGTTATGTGCTCGGATGCGATTTTCGATGTACATAAGGACTTCCCGACCTGGGCAGATTCATACAGTATGCTACGAAAAATAGGCGTCAAGGACATTTACATTACCGGCTGTAACAGCACTACCTGTATGGCAGTGGCAGAAGAGTGGAGCAAGATCAAGTATAGTCATTACAAAGTTCATATTGACCCTGAACTGACCCTGTATTCAGAAGAAGTGTTACCCA
>NZ_JBYVJU010000170.1:0-413 GCF_058147085.1 Parendozoicomonas sp. 209JJ7-1
CCTGAGATAGAAGGCCAGGGTGTTTTGCTGGAAGTGACGGATAACACGGCCAGTGCCGCAGACGACAGCAGCGATAGCGGCACCCTCACCATCATCAGTGGTGATGCCCTGAGCAGTGTGGTGTTCAGCAGTGTACCGGGCACGATTCCGGGGCTGGATAACGGCGCGGCCCAGCCCACCTGGAGCGGCCAGGGCACGAATACCCTGGAAGCGGACTTCGGGAACAACGTGGTTCTGACCCTGACCCTGGTACCGGTGGCCAACACCACCAACTACACCGTAGCCGCCACCCTGGCGGGTGCGCTGGATCATGAAAACGCCCCGAACCTCAACCACCTGACGATTGCCGGTATTGGTGTCACAGTGACCGATAGTGATGGTGACCAGGCAGCGACCCAGGTATCGGTGCGGGT
>NZ_JBYVJU010000171.1:0-408 GCF_058147085.1 Parendozoicomonas sp. 209JJ7-1
ACTCCGCGCGTCGCCTTTATCAGGCCGCGTACAGAGATATCGATACAAGAGAGACGGATATGGCTGAGGGTGCCAGCATTCATATCAGAGCACTCCAAAAACTGAATACAAAACACCAGGAACAAGAATAGGTCACAATCCAATGACACACTTCCATGGGGAAGAGGGCTTCGCGACACCCTCTCCCGTGTGGGAACGCATACCAGCGAATCGTTCAGGGACCACCGACTTATCGCGGCTAATCCCAAATCTGGCAGCATCCATTGAGACGCTTATAATCGTCAGCCTGGAGCGAGGTTTCGATCACATCAATCTGTGGATGCAGTTCTGTGAATTCCTGCCACCTTGTCGCTGCCTGCTCCGCTACTCTGTTCAGCGCGGCCGCCCTGGACTCACCTGATATTTGCA
>NZ_JBYVJU010000172.1:0-393 GCF_058147085.1 Parendozoicomonas sp. 209JJ7-1
TCAAACGTCAACGTCAAATTCAAGAAGTTCAAGCTTTAATTTTGTGCCTACATCAAGCACGCACAGACTTGTTCAAACCAGCAAAATAAAGAATGTGCTAACAAATTTACTGGCCTTATCGAAAATGACAAAAATAGGGGCATCGGTTCCACCTGCTGGCAAAACGAGTTTCACCGGTGTTTTCAAACCAGTAAAATAAAGTCTGTGCCAACAAGTTCCACCTGTAAGTTCGTGCCAGCAATTTCCAGCGGCATTTTGTTTGCAACTGGCAAGCACGACATCGTGCCAAACAAATATTATTTACCAACAAAGTCGCAATAAAATTATCGTGCCAGCGGCTGCACCTAACAAGCGCATCCAAGTGACGCCTTCGGCGCACCTGATGCGGGCGTT
>NZ_JBYVJU010000173.1:0-389 GCF_058147085.1 Parendozoicomonas sp. 209JJ7-1
ATAATGCTGAGAACTGTGCCTGACATATTTGCCGCTAGAACTTGTTGAACCGGATATTACATTTGTTGTGACAAACTTGCTGAGAAAGCTTGTTACGCCAGTAGCCGTGCAGAGTAGGGCGCTTGTTGGTTTGACCAGCTCTGTAAGTTTGCTGGCACGATAATTATTTTTCTGGTTTGAGCAAACCTGTGATGCTGAGAATTGTGCCTGCGCACTTGCCGCTGGAATTTGTTGAACCGGATATTTCGTTTGTTGCGACAAACTTGCTGAGAAATCTCGTTGCGCCAGCCGATGAAAAAGATTCTCGATCTTTGTCATGTACGCTAAAGCTGGTAAAGCTTGTTGCACATTCCTTATTTTGTTGGTTTGAACAAGCCTGTGCGTGCTAT
>NZ_JBYVJU010000174.1:0-384 GCF_058147085.1 Parendozoicomonas sp. 209JJ7-1
AATTCCGGACACTACACTCACGGTTGGTGAGGACGGCCTGACACTGGATCCACTGGTGGATCTGTCCCCTTTCTTTACCGATGCCGACAAAGATGATCTGAGATATTCTATGACTTCGTCCGACCCTCTCGTCGTCGCAGTCCGTCTTCTCCCCAATAGCAGAATGTTTTCTATTTATCCAAGGACCCCTGGCACAGTCAAAATCACGGTAACAGCGCGGGACCCGCACGGAGCAACTGCAACGCAAAACGCCTCCGTTACTGTTAATCCCAATCGACCGGCCAGCTTCACGCTCAGTGAATATAGGGTCGAAACCTTTGAAACCGCCCCCATCGGCACCCCCTTGGTACAGGTAGTTGCCAATGACCCGGATACCGACTTCGG
>NZ_JBYVJU010000175.1:0-380 GCF_058147085.1 Parendozoicomonas sp. 209JJ7-1
AAAAGAAGCTGCGAATCGTGACCTCAGTCCGTTCCTGACCCACCCATAACAGTCGTGTGCAATTGCGATCAATCTGGTAAACCACGGTCAGGTATTTGTGACCAACCTGATACGCTACCTCGTCAATACCAATGGCCTTTATATTGTCGAGTGAACGATGTGCTTTGCCCCACTCAACCACATATTCAACAGCCTGGAACACCTTCTCCCATGAGGTATGGAAAGTGCTGGCAACCTCTTTCCAGGATAGCTTTCTGGCCCAGCCCGCCAGAAACTGCATATAGGCTTTGGTGAGTTCCTTCTTGCCATCGCCCCATGGAACCTGTTCAACCTTTACACCGCATGTCTTGCATTGCACCCGGCGCATTCTGTAAAGCAGG
>NZ_JBYVJU010000176.1:0-372 GCF_058147085.1 Parendozoicomonas sp. 209JJ7-1
TCTGCTTTACAGAATGCGCCGGGTACAATGCAAGACATGCGGCGTAAAGGTTGAGCAGGTGCCATGGCAAGAAAGAACTCACTAAAGCCTATATGCAGTTTCTGGCGAGCTGGGCCAGAAAGTTATCCTGGAAAGAGGTGGCCATTACTTTTAATACCTCATGGGAGAAGGTGTTCCAGGCTGTTGAATCTGTGGTTGAGTGGGGCAAAGCACATCGTTCACTCGACAATATAAAGGCCATTGGTGTTGACGAGGTGGCGTATCAGGTTGGTCACAAATATCTGACTGTGGTTTACCAGATTGATCGCAATTGCACACGACTGTTATGGGTGGGTCAGGAACGGACTGAGGTCACGATTCGCAGCTTCTTTA
>NZ_JBYVJU010000177.1:0-369 GCF_058147085.1 Parendozoicomonas sp. 209JJ7-1
GCGAAACCTGTATCCGGGTCATTGGCAACTACCTGTACCAGGGGGGTGCCGATGGGGGCGGTTTCAAAGGTTTCGACCTTATATTCACTGAGCGTGAAGCTGGCCAGTCGATTGGGATTAACAGTAACGGAGAAGTTTTGCGTTGCAGTTGCTCTGTGCGGATCCCACGCTGTTACCGTGACTTTGACTGTGCCAACCCCTCTGGGGTAAATATGGAGCTTTTGACCGGGGATAGGCCGGACTACTGCAATATTTGTGTCAGATGAACGTGCGGAATAGATCAGATGATCTTTGTTAGCGTCAGTAAAGTAAGAGGAAAGCGTCAGTGCCGGATAGCGTCCACCAGCTGCGAGTGTCACATCTGGGATG
>NZ_JBYVJU010000178.1:0-361 GCF_058147085.1 Parendozoicomonas sp. 209JJ7-1
CCTTCTTTGGCACTGAGAGAAGCCAGCGGCTGGAATATGTCTGTTCCGATATGTGGAAACCCTATGTGAAGGCTATAGCCGAGTTCGCTGGCCAGGCGCTGCATATACTGGATCGGTTTCACATTGTTGCGATGTTGAACAAGGCGATAGATGAAATCAGAGCTTGCGAGCACAAGCAGCTACAGGCTGATGGTTACGAACCAGTTCTGAAGAAGTCTCGCTGGTGTCTGCTCAAACGGAAAGAGAACCTGTCGGAGAAAGAAGAGATCAAGCTCAGCACAGTTCTCCAGTACAACCTGAAAAGTGTCAGGGCTTATCTGCTCAGCGAAGAGTTCCAGGCATTCTGGGAATATGTTTCACC
>NZ_JBYVJU010000179.1:0-350 GCF_058147085.1 Parendozoicomonas sp. 209JJ7-1
ACGGCGCTACCTAAAAAGGAATGAGCTCAGATGTTTGTTGCCAGCCTTGCACAATAAAGCCGATGCTTTTTCAAGGTTGGACACAGTTGTTTGCCTGGTGATTTTTGCACAATCGCTATGCTGGCGTTGGCAACTCGAAGGCTAGAATACAGAGCTAAAACGCCGCAAACGCTTTACTCGACGCCGACACAAATTTAAATTGCGGCGCAACTCAGGGAAAAAACTCCAATCTCTCCCAACGCCAGCCAACACAATGAAGGATGTTACTTTATCAGACTTGAAGTTGACTTTGCTTCGCCTAACGCCCGCATCAGGTGCGCCGAAGGCGTCACTTGGATGCGCTTGTTAGG
>NZ_JBYVJU010000180.1:0-345 GCF_058147085.1 Parendozoicomonas sp. 209JJ7-1
TGGTTGTGGCTGGCTGCACGAATGTATGGACACAAGATTTAACGCCGCAAGCTGTGAGCTTAAACAAAGCGCAGATTTTTATAGCGGCGCGACTCGAAGGAATGAACTTCGATGTTTTTAGCCAGCCTTGCACAATAAAGCCGATGTTTTTTCAAGGTTGAACATAATTGTTTGCCTGGTGATTTATGCACAATGATTATGCTGGCGTTGGCAACTGAAAGGTCTGAACTCGGAGCTAAAACGCCGCAAACGATTTACTCGACGACGATAGAAATTTAAATCGCGGCGTAACTCGGGGAAACAACTCCTATCTCTCCCAACGCCAGCCAACACAATAAAGAATGC
>NZ_JBYVJU010000181.1:0-342 GCF_058147085.1 Parendozoicomonas sp. 209JJ7-1
ATCTCTACGTTGAGTACCTAAAGATCGCTTCTCTAGAAGGAATGGGTTTAACGGAAAGGAATTCCTCAGCCACGAGAACCAGGATTTGTCGCTTATTCAAATAATATGGAATTATACGAACAAACTAGCATTCACTTACAAAACGTCAGGCAACCTTTCACGATAGAATTGTGATTTCTGGGTGGAAAATCACGGATTAGGGAAGTTTTCAGCAATTTTCTCACAACCAGAATGTGTGAATCGAACAGAGGTAACGGAAAAATAGTTCGTCTATCCCAACTTTTCATCAGCAATAATTTCTACCCAGAAAGCTGTATCTTTATCTAGTAATTAATCATTTAT
>NZ_JBYVJU010000182.1:0-340 GCF_058147085.1 Parendozoicomonas sp. 209JJ7-1
AAAACCCTTATGCCCCACAAGGGAACAAATTCAAAGCGGCGCTCAGCCAGGTGATCGTAACCGGGTGCAGGCCTCTGACAACCGGAACATAAAGCATGGCTGTTCTTCCGGGGAACAACAGTGACATGGAAGACTTCGACACCTTGATAGAAGCCCGGTTTTACATCCTGATAAACAAATGACTTGAGTTTATGAACTTTATTGAGGATAGTTTTTATCAGCATCAGCGGTGTTTTTTGTTGTTTTTTTTGTCTGCAAACAAAAAAATACCAGAAATCAACCGCTGGTGCTTTTACCTCAAATGTCTCTCATTTTTACCCACAGATATCCCTGAAGAGCC
>NZ_JBYVJU010000183.1:0-338 GCF_058147085.1 Parendozoicomonas sp. 209JJ7-1
AATTCTTCCTGGACGTGCTCCACCCTTCCGCCACTGTCATACAGGTAGTGTTGTTACAGCCGGTAATGTATATGTCCTTGACGCCTATCTGTGTTACCATGCGAGCTACATCTGTCCAGGACGAGAAGTTCTCATGTTTATTGAAAACCGTATCCGAGGACATAATTCTGCCCTGATCGACGTCTGTCAGCATCACCTTGAAGCGCTGTCTTATGAACGCGTCATTGTATTCCACTTGGACCGCATTGAGCACAACGCCAGGGGGGGCGCTGCCAGAATCTAATACATTGAAAAGAGCGAAAATAACCCTCTTGTTTTCCCTGAAACGGGTTATCAGA
>NZ_JBYVJU010000184.1:0-338 GCF_058147085.1 Parendozoicomonas sp. 209JJ7-1
CCTGATATCCCGTTTCAGGGAAAACAACAGGGTTATTTTCGCTCTTTTCAATGTATTAGATTCTGGCAGCGCCCCCCATGACGTTGTGCTCAATGCGGTCCAAATGGAATACGATTACGCGTTCATAAAGCAGCGCTTCAAGGTGATGCTGACGGACGTCGATCAGAGCAGAGTTATGTCCTACGGTACAATTGTAAAGGCACATGAGGACTTCTCGTCCTGGGAATTTCCATACACTAGTATACTACGGATAGGCGTCAGGGACGTTTACATTACCGGCTGTAACAACGATACCTGTATGACAGTGGCGGAAGGGTGGAGCAGGGTCAAGCATGGTC
>NZ_JBYVJU010000185.1:0-330 GCF_058147085.1 Parendozoicomonas sp. 209JJ7-1
TTTTAACGGAAAGGAACCCCTCCACGAGAACCAGGATTTGTCGCTTAACCAAATAATATGGAATTATACGAACTAACTAGCGTTCACTTACAAAACGTCAGGCAACCTTTCACGATAGAATTGTGATTTCTGGGTGGAAAATCTCGGGTTAAGGAAGTTTTCAGCAATTTTCTCACAACCAGAATGTGTGGCCTTTAAATAAACAGACTTTTAAGGCTTTATTGAACTTTATAAATTAATTCTGTTGTCGTGAGAAAGTGCCATTTAATCATTTATCCAGTTCAGTGAGGAAAAAATCTACAACAAATACACTCTCTCAGGTATTCATCG
>NZ_JBYVJU010000186.1:0-320 GCF_058147085.1 Parendozoicomonas sp. 209JJ7-1
CAAACAGTTGTGCAGGGTGCCGAAGTCACCCTGGATGCCTCTGCCAGTCTGGACAGTGCCGGCAGTAATGACCATGACCCGAACGCCAGGAGTGGCCCCCGCGCACCTCTGAGCTACAAGTGGAAACAGACCGGTGGCCCAGCCGTAACTCTGTCCGATACCACGGCAAAGAAGCCGACCTTTACCACTCCGGCTGGGGAAGGCACCCTGACATTTGAGCTGACCGTGCGTGACCCGGAAAATGGCGCATCTGGCCAGGCTGTAACCGATACCGTGACCATTACCGTTAATAGAAATACCGCTCCCACTACCGTAGGCAC
>NZ_JBYVJU010000187.1:0-316 GCF_058147085.1 Parendozoicomonas sp. 209JJ7-1
AACTTTTACGAAACATGGACGGCGCTACCTAAAAAGGAATGAGCTCAGATGTTTGTTGCCAGCCTTGCACAATAAAGCCGATAGTTTTTCAAGGTTGGACACAGTTGTTTGCCTGGTGATTTATGCACAATGATTATGCTGGCGTTGGCAACTCGAAGGCCAGAATACAGAGCTAAAACGCCGCAAACGCTTTACTCGACGCCGACGCAAATTTAAATTGCGGCGCAACTCAGGGAAAAAACTCCAATCTCTCCCAACGCCAGCCAACACAATAAATGATGTTACTTTTCAAACTTGAAGTTGACTTTGCTTCGCC
>NZ_JBYVJU010000188.1:0-296 GCF_058147085.1 Parendozoicomonas sp. 209JJ7-1
GAAGCAAAGTCAACTTCAAGTCTGATAAAGTAACATCCTTCATTGTGTTGGCTGGCGTTGGGAGAGATTGGAGTTGTTTCCCTGAGTTGCGCCGCAATTTAAATTTGTGTCGGCGTCGAGTAAAGCGTTTGCGGCGTTTTAGCTCTGTATTCTGGCCTTCGAGTTGCCAACGCCAGCATAGCGATTGTGCAAAAATCACCAGGCAAACAACTGTGTCCATCCTTGAAAAAGAATCGGCTTTATTGTGCAAGGCTGGCAACAAACATCTGAGCTCATTCCTTTTTAGGTAGCGCCGT
>NZ_JBYVJU010000189.1:0-287 GCF_058147085.1 Parendozoicomonas sp. 209JJ7-1
GTGGTAGGGGAGCGTTGTGTAAGCCGTTGAAGGTGAGTTGAGAAGCTTGCTGGAGGTATCACAAGTGCGAATGCTGACATGAGTAACGATAAGGGGAGTGAGAGGCTCCCCCGCCGGAAGACCAAGGGTTTCTGCGCAACGCTAATCGGCGCAGAGTGAGTCGGCCCCTAAGGTGAGAGCGAAAGCTGTAATCGATGGGAAACGGGTTAATATTCCCGTACTTGTTGTGACTGCGATGGAGTGACGGAGAAGGCTAGGCCAGCAGGGCGATGGTTGTCCCTGTTTAA
>NZ_JBYVJU010000190.1:0-266 GCF_058147085.1 Parendozoicomonas sp. 209JJ7-1
ATCTCTACGTTGAGTACCTAAAGATCGCTTCTCTAGAAGGAATGGGTTTAACGGAAAGGAATCCATCAGCCACGAGAACCAGGATTTGTCGCTTATTCAAATAATATGGATTATACGAACAAACTAGCATTCACTCACAAAACGTCAGGCAACCTTTCACGATAGAATTGTGATTTCTGGGTGGAAAATCACGGATTAGGGAAGTTTTCATCAGCAATTATTTCTACCCAGAAAGCTGTATCTTTATCTAGTAATTAATCATTTAT
>NZ_JBYVJU010000191.1:0-263 GCF_058147085.1 Parendozoicomonas sp. 209JJ7-1
AGCGTGGTGGTGAGCCTGAAACATGGCACCACCAATGGCACCGACGCCGCGGACTTTAACGGCGCGCTGCAGTACCAGAAAGCGGACCTGAGCTGGGCGGATGTGCCGGCAACGGCGCTGGCGGTGCCGGCGGGCGGGCTGAACCTGCGGGTGCGGACCACCGATGGCACGGTGTATGAAGGCACGGAAAACTTTACGGTGGCCATCGACAGTGTCAGCAACGGCACCCTGGGCACCGGTGTGGCCAGCGGCAGCATCGATGA
>NZ_JBYVJU010000192.1:0-260 GCF_058147085.1 Parendozoicomonas sp. 209JJ7-1
TCAACCTTGAAAAAACATCGGCTTTATTGTGCAAGGCTGGCAACAAAAATCTGAGCTCATTCCTTTTTAGGTAGCGCCGTCTATGTTTCGTAAAAGTTTACAGTCTATGCCGTTTAAATCTTTTGCAAAGGCATTCGTGTCATGCCAGCCAAAACAAAGTGTACACGGCGTTTCTGCGTATCGTTGTAGGCAAATTCCGTGTAAACCTGGTAAGCGCCTAACAAGCGCATCCATGTGACGCCTTCGGCGCACCTGATGCG
>NZ_JBYVJU010000193.1:0-257 GCF_058147085.1 Parendozoicomonas sp. 209JJ7-1
GGCGTTATGCGATGAATACCTGAGAGAGTAAATTTGTTGTAGATTTTTTCCTCACTGAACTGGATAAATGATTAAATGGCGCTTTCTCACGGCTACAGAATTAATTTATAAAGTTCAATAAAGCCTTAAAAGTCTGTTTATTTAAAAGCCACACATTCTGGTTGTGAGAAAATTGCTGAAAACTTCCTTAACTCGGGATTTTCCACCCAGAAATCACAATTCTATCGTGAAAGGTTGCCTGACGTTTTGTGAGTGAA
>NZ_JBYVJU010000194.1:0-257 GCF_058147085.1 Parendozoicomonas sp. 209JJ7-1
GGGCATCGGTTCCACCTGCTGGCAAAACGAGTTTCACCGGTGTTTTCAAACCAGCAAAATAAAATCTGTGCCAACAAGTTCCACCTGTAAGTTCATGCCAGCAATATCCAGCGGTATTGTTTTTGTAACTGGCAAGCACGACATCGTGCCAAACAAATATTATTTCCCAACAAATTCGCAACAAACTTATCGTACCAGCGGCTGCACCTAACAAGCGCATCCAGGTGACGCCTTCGGCGCACCTGATGCGGGCGTTA
>NZ_JBYVJU010000195.1:0-253 GCF_058147085.1 Parendozoicomonas sp. 209JJ7-1
TTTTTCAGGGCTCTGAAATGTTTAGCGGAAAGTGCGCATAGAGCTGAATGCTTTCAGTATAAGGCGGCTTTCACCCTGTCTGGAAAATCTCCACACCTGTCATCACCTGCTAACCTGTCCGATGTGGCTGGCAGGTCAAGACAAAACCTGTCATGGTCGTTTTTCTCCAGAGACTTCAGTCATGAATATCACTGCAGCTTCATCCCCCGTCCGCGCTGTTGCCCTGAAAAAGAGAAAAGTCAGAAGGTTAACA
>NZ_JBYVJU010000196.1:0-253 GCF_058147085.1 Parendozoicomonas sp. 209JJ7-1
GTCATTACAAAGTTCATATTGACCCTGAACTGACCCTGTATTCAGAAGAAGTGTTACCCATGCAAATATCAGGTGAGTCCCCGGCGGCCGCGCTGAACAGAGTAGCGGAGCAGGCAGCGGCAAAGTGGCAGAGATTCACAAAACTGCATCCATATATTGATGTGATCGAAACCTCGCTCCAGGCTGACGATTATAAGCGTCTCAATGGATGCTGCCAGATTTGGGATTAGCCGCGATAAGTCGGTGGTCCCTG
>NZ_JBYVJU010000197.1:0-251 GCF_058147085.1 Parendozoicomonas sp. 209JJ7-1
CAATCACTATTACAAGTTTGCTCAAACAAAATCAAAAGCGTTCCCAAAACACAGACAAGCACTTTCCAACCGGCCGAATGTAACAAGAGCATCCAGGTGACGCCTACGGCGCACCTGATGCGGGCGTTATGCGATGAATACTTGAGAGAGTGTACTTGTTGTATATTTTTTCCTCACTAAACTGGATAAATGATTAATTAATAGATAAAGATACAGCTTTCTGGGTAGAAATAATTGCTGATGAAAAGTAA
>NZ_JBYVJU010000198.1:0-240 GCF_058147085.1 Parendozoicomonas sp. 209JJ7-1
ACCTGAGAGAGTGTATTTGTTGTAGATTTTTTCCTCACTGAACTGGATAAATGATTAAATGGCACTTTTTCACGGCAACAGAATTAATTTATAAAGTTCAATAAAGCCTTAAAAGTCTGTTTATTTAAAAGCCACACATTCTGGTTGTGAGAAAATTGCTGAAAACTTCCTTAACCCGGGATTTTCCACCCAAAAATCACAATTCTATCGTGAAAGGTTGCCTGACGTTTTGTGAGTGAA
>NZ_JBYVJU010000199.1:0-229 GCF_058147085.1 Parendozoicomonas sp. 209JJ7-1
GAGGGGGGAAGAGGCCTCTGCCTGGAACCAGGAACGTTAAAGTCTATGGATGCGCTTAATTTTTCAGGGCTCTGAAAGTTTTTAACAAAAAGTGCACATACGGAAAGTGCGCATAGAGCTGAATGCTTTCAGTATAAGGCGGCTTTCACGCTGTCTGGAGAATTTCCACACCTGTCGACATCACCTGCTAACCTGTCCGATGTGGCTGGCAGGTCAAGACAAAACCTGT
>NZ_JBYVJU010000200.1:0-228 GCF_058147085.1 Parendozoicomonas sp. 209JJ7-1
TAGCTACGCTACCGCCCACCAAAGTGAATTGGATTGTGTGATATTTGTACAGTCGCTGAATTTCTTGTATGTACGACAGTGCAATTTTTATTTGTGAAGATTACACGGATTGAAGTGTGATTTCGAGACCCGACATTAATAGAGTGATCTCTACGGTGAGTATCTAAAGATCGCTTCTTTCTCAGAAGGGATGGGTTTAGCGGAAAGGAACACCTTAGCCACGAGAAC
>NZ_JBYVJU010000201.1:0-222 GCF_058147085.1 Parendozoicomonas sp. 209JJ7-1
CGCTTTGCTACCTGGACTTACGATGCCCAAGGCCGGGCCACCTCCTCACAACACGCGGGGCAGGAAAAAGTCACTCTGGACTACACCCATATTGATGATGCCGATGACCCCCGAGTTACTGTCACCAATGCTCTGGGTAAAGAGACTACTTACCATTACACCACTATTCACGGAGTGCGTAAGGTCACCCGCGTGGAGGGCCATCAGTCTGATAACTGTACT
>NZ_JBYVJU010000202.1:0-220 GCF_058147085.1 Parendozoicomonas sp. 209JJ7-1
AAAGCGCAGATTTTTATAGCGGCGCGACTCGAAGGAATGAACTTCGATATTTTTAGCCAGCCTTGCACAATAAAGCCGATGTTTTTTCAAGGTTGAACACAGTTGTTTGCCTGGTGATTTATGCACAATGATTATGCTGGCGTTGGCAACTGAAAAGTCTGAACTCGGAGCTAAAACGCCGCAAACGCTTTACTCGACGACGATAGAAATTTAAATTGCG
>NZ_JBYVJU010000203.1:0-216 GCF_058147085.1 Parendozoicomonas sp. 209JJ7-1
ACTCCGCGCGTCGCCTTTATCAGGCCGCTTACAGAGATATCGATACAAGAGAGGCGGATACGGTTGAGGGTGCCAGCATTCATATCAGGGCATTCCAAAAAACTGAATATAAAACACCGGGAACAAGAATAGGTCACAATCCAATGATTCATTTCCATGGAGAAGAGAGCTTCGCGACACCCTCTCCCGTGTGGGAACGCATACCAGCGAATCGCC
>NZ_JBYVJU010000204.1:0-214 GCF_058147085.1 Parendozoicomonas sp. 209JJ7-1
AGGGGGGAAGAGGCCTCTGCCTGGAACCAGGAACGTTAAAGTCTATGGATGCGCTTAATTTTTCAGGGCTCTGAAATGTTTAGCGGGAAGTGCGCATAGAGCTGAATGCTTTCAGTATAAGGCGGCTTTCACCCTGTCTGGAGAATCTCCACACCTGTCGGCATCACCTGCTAACCTGTCTGATGTGGCTGGCAGGTCAAGACAAAACCTGTCA
>NZ_JBYVJU010000205.1:0-208 GCF_058147085.1 Parendozoicomonas sp. 209JJ7-1
GGTGCAGCCGCTGGTACGGTAAGTTTGTTGCGACTTTGTTGGTAAATAATATTTGTTTGGCACGATGTCGTGCTTGCCAGTTACAAAAACAATACCGCTGGAAATTGCTGGCATGAACTTACAGGTGGAACTTGTTGGCACAGACTTTATTTTGCTGGTTTGAAAACACCGGTGAAACTCGTTTTGCCAGCAGGTGGAACCGATGCCC
>NZ_JBYVJU010000206.1:0-207 GCF_058147085.1 Parendozoicomonas sp. 209JJ7-1
GGAAGAGGCCTCTGCCTGGAACCAGGAACGTTAAAGTCTATGGATGCGCTTAATTTTTCAGGACTCTGAAATGTTTAGCGGAAAGTGCGCATAGAGCTGAATGCTTTCAGTATAAGGCAGCTTTCACCCTGTCTGGAGAATCTCCACACCTGTCGACATCACCTGCTAACCTGTCCGATGTGGCTGGCAGGTCAAGACAAAACCTGC
>NZ_JBYVJU010000207.1:0-204 GCF_058147085.1 Parendozoicomonas sp. 209JJ7-1
AAGCTGAGTAAACTTCAAGTCTGATAAAGTAGTATTCTTTATTGTGTTGGCTGGCGTTGGGTGAGATAGAAGTTGTTTCCCCGAGTTACGCCGCAATTTAAATTTCTATCGTCGTCGAGTAAAGCGTTTGCGGCGTTTTAGCTCCGCGTTCAGACCTTTCAGTTGCCAACGCCAGCATAATCATTGTGCATAAATCACCAGGCA
>NZ_JBYVJU010000208.1:0-201 GCF_058147085.1 Parendozoicomonas sp. 209JJ7-1
CCTGGGCATTGATATTGGCCCGGACACCCCGCATTCGGCAATTAAGGTACTGATTAACAACAGCGAAGCGACACCTGTGTCCGGCCATCAATACACTGTTGCAGGTCTGGGAACCCTGACGGTGAACACAGCGGCCAGCACCTGGTCGTTCACCGCCCTGGATGGTCTGGATAATGACCCGGTGCCGTCGTTTACCTTCAC
>NZ_JBYVJU010000209.1:0-201 GCF_058147085.1 Parendozoicomonas sp. 209JJ7-1
TGCACAATGATTATGCTGGCGTTGGCAACTGAAAGGTCTGAACTCGGAGCTAAAACGCCGCAAGTGATTTACTCGACGACGATAGAAATTTAAATTGCGGCGTAACTCGGGGAAACAACTCCTATCTCACCCAACGCCAGCCAGTACAATAAAGAATGCTACTTTATCAGACTTGAAGTTTACTCAGCTTCACCTAACGCC